>DATBBD010000065.1:0-1559 GCA_036271175.1 Polyangiaceae bacterium
GCGGTGTCGATGAAGTTGCCGCCACGGTCGATGAAGCCGTCGAGAATCGCCTCAGAGTCGGCGACGCTGCTGCCCCACCCCAGATCTTCACCGAACGTCATCGCGCCGAGGCAAAACGGACTGACGCGCAAGCCGGAACGACCCAACGTGACATATCGATCGAGAGGCATGGAGTTCTCCTTGTGAACGCAGGGGGGAACACATAGGGCGCTTGCCCCGCAGCCGTCAGCCTGTGACGTGAAGCGCGATCACGCCGGGCAGCGGGTACGGCTCGCTGGTGTCCCAGACGAAGGTCATCCCGTTTTCGCTTCGCAGCTTCGACTCTTCGAGAAACGTGAGGCAAGGCTTGTTTTTGGCCGTGGGGCGGAGCTCGGCGACCACGCGCTGGCGCGAGCGTTTGCGCGCGGCTTCGACGGCGAGGTGCACCATCGTTTCTTCGACTCGACGACCCATCACACGGCAGCTCAGCACGAAATCGACGACGTTCACGCCGGAGTCGGTGGCTTCGGTGCTGACGATTCCCGTGAGGCCCGCGTCGCCGAGGCGGTCCGACACGCTGATCGCCCAGAGGTCTCGATCGGGGTGTTTCACCCAGAGCGAAAGCTCCTGCTCGGTGAGACGGCGCGTGGAGAGATTCATCTGATTGGTCTTGTTGAGGAGCTGCACGGTGCGCGCCAGATTCACCGGCGACAGCGGCTCGGCACGGACCTGGATCTCGAGACTGCGAAGCCAATCTTCGACGGAGCCGACCTGCGCGCGGAGCTCGTCGCGCTTCTTCTCGGCGCCGTACATCTCGGTACGGCTCGCGTCTTCGGCGCTCAAGGCGGGCGCGTCGAAGCAGCGGAGCGCCCGGAGCGCGCTCGTGTAGAGGAGCTTGTCCTCGGGCCAATCGGGGACGAACACCTCGGGGAGCGCTTCGCGCACGCGGGTGCGCTCGAACGGATTGTCGTCGATGAACACGACCGACTGGAGCCCGAGGTTCAGGCTCGCGGTGAGATCGGCGATGTTCCGCGCTTTGTCTTGCCAGTTGATCCGATGCGCGACGAAGTCGTCTTCGCGGAGCACCATTTCCGGGTGCGAGCGCATCGCCTCGAGCGCGACGGACTCTTCGTTCTTGCTCACGACGGCGAGGACGATGCCGCGACGTTTGAGGCTCTTCACGGCGCGCTGAAAATCGACGAACGACTCGCCGATGCTGTCGTGACCGCCGAGGCGCAGATTTTCCCAACCGACGTCCCCGACGATGCCGCCCCAGAGCGTGTCGTCGAGATCGACGACGAGGAGCTTCCGCGCGCGCCCGGTGAGCCCGCCGATCGCGGCCTTGATGTCGGCTGCGGCGAGCGCGAAGACGCCCGGCGCGAACGGGACTTTGCCCATGTACCAGAGCTTCGGGCTGTAAGCGCCCTTGCCCGCGGCGAGCCAGTGATCGGCGTTCAGGACGTACACGTTCGGAGCTTGGGCGAGTCGCTCCATGAGGCGCGCGTTCATCATGTAGAGCGCGCGCATCACGCCGCCGGCGCGACCGTCGGCGAGGCCGAGACCGCGATGCCACGTCGGCA
>DATBBD010000066.1:0-13618 GCA_036271175.1 Polyangiaceae bacterium
TCGGTCTCTTCCGCATTCCGTTCGGTCGCGAAGTACCGGAACGAGATCCGGACCGATTCTTTCTCGAGCGTACCAACCTGAGCCACGCGCTATTTCCGGGAAGCATCGATCTCGGGGCACGGATGGAAACGGCGTGGGGCCCGCTGCGGTTTGCGGCGGCGATCATGAACGGCAACCCGACGGGAGACGTCTTCTTGCCGGGCCAAGATCCGATCGCGGCCAAGGACGCCATCGGCCGGCTCGGCGTCGACACGAAGCTCGCCGACTCGGTGCGGTTCGAGCTCGGGTTCTCGGTCGTCAGCGGGACCGGGTTTCACGCCAACACGCCGAGCACGAAAGACGTCCTCGTCTGGCGGGACGCGAACGAAAACGGCATCGTCGAGCCGAGCGAGATCCAGGTCATCGCCGGGACGGCCGCGTCACCGGCACAGACGTTCGATCGCTTCGCGCTCGGATCCGACGTGAGATTGACCGCCGCGATCCCGGTCGTCGGCGATCTAACGCTCGCGGGCGAGCTCGTCTGGGCGAAAAATCTCGATCGCGGTCTCGAGCCCGCCGACCCCGTCGCGCTCGGAAGGGACGTCCGCGAATCGGGCTTTTACTTGAGCGCGACGCAGGAGCTGACCCGGTTCGCGATGCTCGGCGTTCGCTACGACCGCTACAATCCGGATCTCGACGGCAGCGAGCAACGCGGCGTCGCGCTCGTGCCGCGAGACTCGAGCTACTCGACGTTCGCGCTCGCGGCTGCACTCCGGTATCGACCCGGCCGCTTGATCCTCGAATACGACATCAACGGCAACGCGCTCGGACGGACCGCTTCGGGGGTGCCGACGACGCTCGCCGACAATCAGCTCGCGCTCCGCGGCGAGGTCGTGTTTTGAATCGGCGAGGCGCCTTGTCGCTTGGGTTCGCGCTCGGCGTGACGGGCTGCGGGCTCTCCGCGCCGTCGGATCCCGGTCTCGAGGCGGAGTTGCGCGTCGAAGGCGCGCAATATTATCCGGGTTCGATGCCCGACGCCGATCGGGGGCCGAGTGTCGTTTCGACGAACCTTCCCGACAGCCAAGCCGCGGTGGGCGAGCTCGACCATCCATTCACCGGCGCGCTCGACGCGAGTGCGACCGCGGCGCTCGTCGGACTCGTGGGCGACGCAGGCTACTGGGTGCTCGTCGCGGGCAGCCCGAGCATCGCCGCGCCGGGGTTTCCGACGTTCGACGCGTCCATGGATTTTTCTCCGACGATGGACCCGGGAAACTACACCCTCCGCGTCCAGGCGTCGGACGAGTCCGGTCATTTCGGCGCTACGGCGCTCACGCCGATTCACGTCGTTCCGACGAATTTGCCGTCCGGAACCCTGGTCGTCGCGCTGTCGTGGGACACCGAGTCCGATCTCGATCTCCACGTCGTGGTGCCCGGCGGCGTCGAGGTCTTCGCGCGTAACATCAACTCCGTCGCGACCCCGGCACCGGGCAAACCCGTCGATCCGAACGCCTATGAATCCGGCGGCATCCTCGACTTCGACTCGAACGAGAACTGCGTCATCGATGGGCGGCGTCGAGAGAACGTCGTGTGGAGCGTGCCTCCCCCGTCGGGGACGTACATCGTGCGCGTCGATACGTTCTCGCTCTGCGCGGCCGCCTTCGCGAATTGGAGCGTCGCGGTCGTTCTCGACGGCGACGTCATCGCCCGTGCGCGCGGCTCGAGCAACCCGATCGACGCCGAGGGGCCCCACGATCGCGGCTCCGGCGTTCTCGCGCTGACGTTCGCCGTGCCGTGATCGGATGCTCGACCTCGGCCGCCGCTCGATTGCGCCCGCGCTCGGCGTCCTTCTGTTCGGCGCGCGGGTGAGCGCACAAGAAGCGCAGGCTCCCGCGCCATCGACGACCCCGGTCGTCACGGTGCATGCGGAAACGGCTCCGCGCGACGTCGCGAGCACGACGCTCGATGCCGAGGACGGCAAGGCCGTCGCCGGGGCACAAGGCGATCCGCTGAAAGGCGTGCAAGCGCTTCCCGGAGTCGTTCGCCCCGCGTTCGGGATCGGTCCGCTCGTCGTGTGGGGAGCGGCGCCGCAAGACACGCGGATCTACGTCGACGGCGTGCCGATCCCGGCGCTCTATCACGGCGGCGGACTTCGCTCGACGATCGGCACTGGGCTCGTGTCCCGCGTCGAGCTCGTTCCCGGCGGATACGGAGCCGAATACGGGCTTGGTCTCGGCGGCATCGTCCGCGTCACCACCGCGCCGCTCCGCGAACGCGGCGTTCATGGGTTCGTCGCGGGCGATCTGCTCGACGCGTCCACGCAGGTTTCCGGCGCCGTCGGCGATCGCGTGCGCGCGGCCGTCGCGGGGCGCGTGGGCTATGTCGACCGGACGTCGCCCGCGCTCGGTGCGCCGCACGATCTCGGCGAATTCGTGACCATCCCGCGGTATCAGGACGCGCAAGGGAAAGTGAGCTGGAAGCTCCGTGACCGTGAGCAGCTGAGCGCGACGTTTCTCGAATCGAGCGACGCCTTCGATCGCACCGTGCCGTCGCTCGATCCTGGAACCGCGCTTTCGCAGGGCGAGCGTCATTCCTTTCAACGGTTCTCGCTCGCGTACGTACGGGTTCCCGACGAGCGGACGCGGCTTTCGGTGACGCCGTATTACGGTTTCGATCACGACGATTCGCGCACGACGTACGGCGCGGTGCCGACCGATCTCGACGTGAACACGGTGCGCTACGGCGTCCGCGCGTCTCGCGATCAGCAAGTGAGCAAAAAATTCGGGCTCTCGCTCGGCGCCGACATCGAGGGCGCGCGTTCGGATCTGGCGCGAAATGGTTCGCTCACGGTGCCCCCGAGGGAAGGGGACATCGTCGTGTTCGGCGAGCCGCCGGGGAACGACGTGAACGCCGATCGCTGGCAAGTGAACCAGATCGACGTCGGCCCGTTCATCGTCGGACACGTGAAGTTCGGACCGTTGATGATGACCGAAGGGCTCCGGCTCGACGGCGAATTCCTCGAAGGGAGCCGCCTCACTCCGCGAATCGGCGCGACGCCCGAAGTGGGCTACGAGCGCCTCGACGTGCACCTCGACGCGCGCTTCGAGGCGCGCTTTCGCGTGTCGTCGCGCCTCGAGCTCGCCGCGTCGTTCGGCGACTATCACGCGCCCCCCGCTCCCGAAGATCTGAGCGCGGTGTTCGGTTCGCCCGGGCTCTCCGCGTCGCACGCGCGCCACACGACCTTGGGTGAATTCATCACGATCACGCCGTCGACGCATCTCGATCTCGTCGAATTCGACGAGTCGCTCTCGTCGCTTGCCGTGCGAAATCCGGCGAACGCTCCGCCGCTTGCGGGCGCGCTCGTGCAAACCGGCGAAGGTCACAGCTTCGGTGCACAAGCGACGTTGCGTCAGGAAGCGTGGCGCGGGTTCAACGGGTTCGTCGCGTACAACATCGGCCGGAGCGACCGGCGCGACGCGAACAGCGGCCCTTACCGGCTCTTCGACTACGATCGGACCCACGTCGTGTCGGCCGTCGGATCGCAGCGCATCGGCCCGTACACGTTCGGCGCGCGCGTCGCTTACCAAACCGGCCTTCCGCGGACGCCGGTGACCGGCGCCTACTACGACGTGCGCGACGCAAGGTACGAGCCGCTGTTCGGCGCGCAAAATTCGATTCGCTTGCCGTCGTTCTTCGAGCTCGATCTCCGGGCGTCGCGACGCTTCGTGCTGGCGGCCGGCGTCGACCTCGACGTGTACGCCGAGCTCGAAAACGCGACGTTTCATCGAAACCCCGAGGAGATCCTCTACTCGCACGACTACTCGCGACACGCTTACATCACCGGGCTCCCGTCGCTCGCGTCGATCGGCGCCAGGGTGGGGTTTTGAGACGGTTCGCCTTCGCTTCGGTGCTCGCCCTGTCGTGCGCGCCGGATCTGCACGACGATCCGACGCTCGTCGACGCGCCGGCCATCGTGGCCGTGCGGAGCGAGCCGCCGGAGGTTTCGCCGGGCGCGTCGGTGAACGCAGACGCCCTGGTCGTCTCGAAGGACGGGACGGTCGCCGCTACGTCGCTCGCGTGGGCGTTGTGCACGTCGCCAAAAGGGCCCGCCGAAAACGGAGTGGTCAATTCGGATTGCCTCGCGGACGCGGCGACGCCGGTCGGCGAAGGTTCGCCGCTCGCATTCGCGATTCCGAGCGATGCCTGCGCGCTCTTCGGCCCCGACACGCCGCCCGGGAATTTCCGGCCGCGCGATCCCGACGCGACGGGCGGCTTTTATCAGCCGATTCGGCTTCGATTCGACGACGCCCTCGCCGTCGATCTCGAGAGGATTATTTGCAACCTGCGAACCGCGCCCGCCGATGTCGCCGCCGAATTTCGGAGCCGGTACGTCCCGAACCACAACCCGACGCTTCGTTCGGCGACCGCGTCCGTGAATCCCGCCGTCGTCGCGCTGACGGCGCTTCCGGCGGGTGAGCGCATCGACCTTGCCGTCGCGTGGAACGCGGGCGACGCCGAATCGTACGTGGTCTTCGTCCCCGGCTCGGCGACGCTCGCGACGGCGCGCGAGACCTTGCGCGTCACCTGGTACGCCACCGGCGGCACGTTCGACAACGACGGCACCGGCCCCGATCCGAACAACGCTTCCGGCACGACGTCGATGAATGTCTGGACCGCGCCGTCGGGCCCGTCCGCGCCTACGCGCGTCCATTTCTGGGCCGTGCTCCGGGATTCGCGCGGAGGGCTCGACTTCAGCGCATGGGACGGTACGGTCGTCGAGAAATGAGCGCAGGGTGACCGATCTCTACGACGCTTCGACGGTGCTGACGCTCCGCACCGGGAGTCAGGTGCAGGCGTTCCGGACTCCCGTCGGCGCGAACGGCGCGCGCCCGAAATGCCTGCTCTTGCACGGCAACCCCGGCTCGATTCTGAATTGGGAGCGACTCGTCCCGAAGCTCGCGGCGTTCGCGGACGTCGTCGCGATCGATTCGCCCGGGTTCGGCCGGAGCATGCGTCGCGACTCGAGCGCCGCCGGCCTGCACATCGAGCGGTTCGCGGACGAGGCCATCGCCGTCGCGGACGCTTGCTCGTGGAGCGAGCCCTTCTTCATCGTGGGGCATAGTCACGGCGGAGGCGTCGCTCAGGTCGCCGCGGCGAAGTATCCGCATCGCGTCGCGGGCATCGTCCCGATCGCGTCGCTCGGCGCTCCGGCGCACGGCGGCTATCGCTTGCTCATGCGCCCCGGCGTCGAAACGGTGCTCCGCGTGCTCGGCGCGGTCTTTCGTTCTCCATTGTTCCGTCCCTTCCGGCGTTCGCTCCTGCGCGCGTCGCTCCGCGACGTGTTCTCACCCGCACAGGTCCCCGAAGACCGGCTCGATCGCGAAGTGGCCGCGCTCGTGTCGCGCCCCGAAATCATGATGAGCATGGTGCACGCCGCCTCGGGGGCTCCGTGCGACTTGCTCGACGCGGGTGCGGCGTCCATCCGGTGCCCCGTGACGTGGGTGCACGGCGACCATGATGCGCTGGTTCCCGAGAAATATCCGCGTCGCGTTCACGAGCGCATCCTCGCCGCGCGCGGGTCGTCGGAGTTCGTCTTGCTGCGCGACGCCGGGCACATGCTGCTCGACTCGCACGCCGACGAGCTTTGCCAGAGGATCCTCGCCATGGTGGTCGCGAAGTGAACATTCTCTACGGGGTCGTCGGTGAAGGCATGGGACACGCGATGCGTTCCCGCGTCGTGCTCGGTCACTTGACCGACGTCGGTCACGATATCCAGACCATGGCGTCCCAGCGCGCCGTCGATTACCTCGGCGCGCACTTCGCCAACGTGCACCGCATCCACGGCATGCACATCATTTACGAAGAGAACCGCGTTCGCCGGACGAAGACGTTGCTCTCCAATCTCGCGCTCGGCATCAAGGCCGCTCCGGCGCAGATCCGGGCGTATTTCGAGCTCGTCGACGGGTTTCGTCCGGACGTCGTCGTGAGCGATTTCGAATCGTGGACGTACCTTTACGGGAAGATCCACGGCTTGCCGATCATTTCTCTCGACAACAATCAGATGCTCAACCGGTGCACGCACGACGCGAGCGTCATCGACGAAGATCGAGCGGGCTTCGAGGTCGCGCGGGCGTTCGTGAAAGCGAAGCTTCCGCGCGCGGACCACTACCTCGTCACGACGTTCTACTACCCGCCGGTGAGAAAGCCGCGCACGACCCTGTATCCGTCGATCCTCCGTCCCGAAATTTTGTCCGCGACGGCGACCCGCGGCGAGCACCTGCTCGTGTATCAAACGGCCGAGGGGAACGACGCGCTCGTCGCGGGGCTTCGCGCATCGGGCATGCCGTGTCGCGTGTACGGGATGCGCCGCAGCCTGAAGGAAGACGAAATCGAGGGAAACCTGAGGTATCGGCCGTTCTCGGAAGCGGGGTTCATCGACGATCTCGCGTCGGCGCGTGGCGTCGTGGCCGGCGGCGGGTTCACCTTGATGAGCGAGTGCGTGTACCTGCACAAGCCCGTGCTCGCGACGCCCGTCGCGGGTCAGTTCGAGCAAACGTTGAACGCCGCTTATCTCGAACGCGAAGGGTTCGGCAAACACGCGGGCACGGTCGACGGGGCGGTGCTCGACGCTTTCGTCGCGCAGCTCCCGAGCTACGAAGCGCAGCTCGCGGCGTACGCGCAAGACGGCAATCGGCTCCTTCTCGGCGGGCTCGACGCGCTGCTCGATCAATGCGCTGCCGGTCTGCGACCCTAGAGCGCATCTCGAAATGAGATGGTACCTGCCGTCACTGCGAGCTGATCGCGCAGGGCGGAAAATCCCACGACCAGGTCTTCGACGAACACGTCGCGATGACGTATTCGGGGACGCCGCAAAACGCGTACGAACACTGGTTTCCCTTCACCGAGTCGCACGGCTGTCCCTCGTCCGGGGGGACGGCGGGGCACGGCGAGGACGGTGGCGGCAAGCAATCCCACGTGTAGCTCGACGGGCAATCGATGCCGGTGCACGGAGTGCACGCGCATGTCAGATGGCTCGAAAATTCGCAGTACTGGTTGGCAGTCGGGCACGGATTTCCGACCAATGGACTGGTCGGAAGACTCAGACAATCCGGCACCTCGACGCACTTCGAGATCGCGACCGACCAACTACCCTGAGAGCAGGTGTAGACCTCGCGACAACTCGGGCGCGAATCCACGCCGTACGAACAGACGAGGCCCGACCTGCACGACACGTCCGTGGCGGGAGGCTGGGGCGGACACGCCGTGGTGACGCCGCCTGCGTCGTTCGGCGATCCACCGGCCGCGGTCATGCCGCCGACTCCGACCACGCCGCCGTTCGAAATGGTGCCACCGACTCCGACCACGCCGCCGCTCGAGACCGTGCCGCCACTTCCCGCGACGCCGCCGCTCGAGACCGTGCCGCCATTTCCGATCGCTCCGCCCGTTGCGGTCGCTCCACCGGTACCACTGGAACTACCGCCGGTTCCGGTCTTGCCGCCGGTCGACGTGCCGGCGCTTCCGCCGGTCGGCGACGAACCGCCGCCGCTTCCGCCGGTGTTGGTGCCCCCCCCATCCTTGCCCCCGCCTTGATCGGTCGTGAACACCGAGCCCCCACAAGCGGTTACCAGACTCGCGACCGCGATCACCTTCCATCGCTTCATTACGCTAGCCGTGAAACGTACCACGACTCGATCCGAGGCGCCGTTTTCCGTGGTCGGGCGGCGCGCGAGGCGGGCTCACGAGGCGAAGGCTTCTCGTAAGATGGGTGCGATGGCCTTCGCGGCGACGTTGTGGTTCTGTTTCGGGACGACGGAAAACGTCGCCCCGCGCACGGTTTCCGCGACGACCTTGGCGCCCTGATGCAAATACGGCGGGCTCTTCCCGCCGCTGAGCGCGACGGTTGGCGCGCTGATCGCCGACAATACCGCGCGCAACTCGGCCGGTAAGCCGTTTCCCTTCTGCGTGTCGCCGAGCACGGCGAAGTCGTAGGGCAAGGTGTGCGCGACGGCGCGGAGGTTCGGCCAGACCTTCGGAATGAGCCGCATCACGAAGATGCCGAACGACGGCACGCCGACGACTTTCATGAACAGCTTCACCGCGCCGTCGCGATCGCCCGCGGCGACCATCGCCCGGATTCGCTCCTGGAAATCCGGCGGGTCCAGGCGGTGCGAGTCGTCGAGCACGAACGGCGGTTCGTACACGACGAGCTTCTTCACGCGGAGGCCGCTCGCGGCGCCTCGGAGCGCGAGCACCGCGCCCGACGAGATGCCGTACAGGAACGCCGAGCCACCCGCCGCCTCGAAGATCGCGGCGAGGTCCTCGACCTCGCGCTCCACGGCGTATGGCGCCGTGTCGCCGCTGTCGCCGCGCCCGCGGCGGTCGTAATGAAACACCGTGAATTGCGGCGCGAGCAGCGGCGCGAGCGCCGGCATCGGGCCGAACTCGCGCCGGCAGAGCGCGCCGTCGACCAAGACGAGCGGCGGTCCGTTCCCGAGCTCTTCGTACGCGAGGGTGGTCCCGTCACGCGACGTCGTGATCTTCATGGTCGTGTTTTCTCCGTGGGGTCGCCTCGTTTCATCGTATCGGCGAGCGCCGCGAGCAGTTCGAGACTCGCGCCGACGCCGTCGAAATAGCCGCGCCCCAGGTGATCGCTCTTCATCGCGGCGGAGCCGAACCGCGTGTGGTGCGTGAGCGTCGTTTTTCCGTTCGACTCCTCGAACGTGAGCGTGACGATCATCGTCTCCGCGTTCGGAAGCTCCATCGTGTTCGAATACGAGATCTTTCCGTCTTTTTCGATCTCCAAGTACTCGCCCGAAAACGGCGTCATGAGCTTCCCTTCGGGGTTCTTCATCGCGAAGCGGTAGCGACCGCCGACGCGAAAATCCATCTCGCAGAGCGCGAGCGGGCAGCTCGGCGGGCCGAACCAGACGAGCACGTGTTCCGGCGAGCTGTGCGCCGTAAAGAGAATGCGCGCCGGCACGTCGAAGGTTCGCGTGAGGGTGACCTCGCGCGGGTCGCCTTCACGCGCGGCGGCGTTTCGATTTTTTTCGGACATGCGACTTTTCCTTCGATTCCTCGTCGTGAAGCGCTTTCGCGTAAGCGTCGAGACGATCGTAAGCGCGCTCCCAAAACGCACGGTATCCGCCGAGCCAGAGCCACGCGCCTTCGAGCTCGTCGGCGTTGAGTCGACACGGCCTGAACTGAGCGTCGCGCCGCCGTTCGACGAGGCCGGCGTTCGCCAGCACCTTGAGATGCTTCGAGATCGTCGGCTGGCTCAGCTCGAACGGCGCGACGAGCTCGTTGACCGACGCTTCGCCCTGCATGAGCCGGGCGAGAATGGCGCGCCGAGTTGGATCGGCCAGCGCGGCGAACGTCTTGTCCAGGGAGGCGGAAGAGCGGTTCATGCGCAATCGATATCGTAATATAGCCAGGTGGCTATATGCGCACTTGTCTATATTGGCGAGCGCCGTTTCGTCAAGCGCGCGCTCGCGTTTCAGGAGTCCCCGCGCCGGGCGCGCCCCTGCCGGCATTGATTCGGCTCTTATTTTTTGTCGGTGCGGATTTGAAGCGCTCGGCCGGTGACCTGAAACGCGTCGGAAAACACTGGGTGAACCCCGGCGCGTTTGCATGTGAAGCGTGCAGGCTCACGCTCTCCGGACGACATGACGCCCGATACCGCCCCTTCGCTCGTCGACATCGGTGCGAACCTCGCGAACCGCGCGTTTCTGTCGGATCTCGACGCCGTGCTCGAACGCGCCGTGCGCGCGGGCGTCGGACGGATCGTCGTCACGGGAACCAACGTCGAGACCAGCGCGGACGCGCGGCGCCTCGCGCAGCGATGGCCGGAGATCTTGCGCGCGACGGCCGGGATGCACCCCCATCACGCGAAGCTCTTCGACGCCGCGGCGTCGACGGCGCTCCGCGATCTGATTTCGCGGGACGTCGTGGCCATCGGCGAATGCGGGCTCGACTTCGACCGCAACTTCTCGACGCGCGCGGAGCAAGAGCGTTGTTTCGAAGCCCAGCTCGAGCTCGCTGCCGACGTCGGGTTGCCGCTATTTCTCCACGAGCGCGACGCGCACGAAGCGTTCGCCGACATCGTCCAGCGTCATCGCTCGCGGTTCTCGCGGGCCGTCGTGCATTGCTTCACGGGCGCAAGAGACGAGCTCGTGCGCTACCTCGACCTCGACCTTTACATCGGCATCACCGGCTACATTTGCGACGAGCGTCGCGGTCGGCACCTGAGAGATCTGGTGCGCCTCGTCCCCGCCGACAAGCTGATGATCGAGACCGACGCGCCGTATCTGCTCCCTCGCGATCTTCCGAAGCCGCCGGCAAATCGGCGGAACGAGCCGTCGTTTTTGCCACACGTGCTCCAGGCCATCGCCCAGTGTCGAAATGAGACCCCCGAGCACGTCGCTCGAACGACGACGGCGACGGCGGCGCACTTCTTTGGATGGCCCGACGCGCACGGCTCGTCCTGAGTGCACGTCAATCGTCCCCACTTCGCCGCCCGCGGTAGTCAGCGTGACCATTCTCTCTCTCTCTGAAACCGTTCGGCCGATTCGAGCGCGGGTGCTCGGGTCTTGCGCGGGGGCGCGTTCGGTGCTCGATCATTCGACATGCGTTGGTATGGCGTGCCGCTGGTCGTCGCGAGTGCCGCGGTGGGATGCGGCAATGGTCACGCGGAGCCGCGATTGCCGAGCGCTCCGCCGGGTGCGTCCGCGCCGAGCGCTTCCACGTCGGCGTCGGTTCCCGCGTCGGTTCCCAGCTCGTCGCTCGGGCCGCCGGCGTTGCCGTCGAGCACGACGCCGCTCCCCGCCATTCCGCCGCTCGTCCCACCGCGAACGGCGCCGGAATCACCGCTTCCCACCAAACCGCCCCCTTGGGCGCCCCCACCGAGCACACCCTCGCCGATCGACCCGCCGAGTCCGATCCCGCTGTACCCGGAGCCTGCGTCGCCCCTCTGAACGTCGCGCTGCCGCGATCGCATCTTGGTTCCGCGCAGTGATCGCGTCACGCTCGCGACATGGCCGGCTATTCGAAGACCCCGCTCGCAAAAAAACTCGGCATCAAGGACGGCGACCGCGTGGCGCTGGTCGGCGCGCGTACCGGATTCGCCGCGGAGCTCGACCCCTTACCGGACGGCGTGACGTTGCAAAGCGGTTCACCCGCCGGCGAAAACTGGGACGTCATCGTCGTGTTTCTAGCGTCGCGAGCCGACCTCGGAAGACGACTCGCGACGCTCGCGAAACAGGTCGCGCAAAGCGGGGGGCTCTGGGCCGCGTGGCCCAAGAAAGCGTCGGGCATCAGGACCGATCTCACCGAGTCCTTCGTTCGCTCGTCCGGCCTCGAGCTCGGCCTCGTCGACAACAAGGTTTGCGCGATCGACACCACCTGGTCGGGCCTCAGATTCGTCGTTCGTCTGACAGATCGCGGGTGATCGACCAACGCCGGTCATCGGCAGCGTCGTATCACAGCCGGATCGGTCGTTTCGCACGGGACGCTTCGACGGCGTGATTCGTCGCGACGGCCCCGGAGTTTCGTCGCGGTTGCGGCTACATCTTTCGGCTCGAGTCGGACGCGTGGTCTGCCGTATCGCCGGACTCGGCCCGGCGAACGCCGCTGCACTTTGGGCGGAGGCGGCCTATCGTTGCGGTCGAAGGAGCGCATCGTCATGAGTGGACTCGGTGGATTGAACAAGTCGCCGAACGGCGTAGTCATCGGTCTCGTACAACTCCAGCTACCGGTCATCGCAACGGCGGCCGACATCGCCGCGCAGACCGAGCGTATCGTCGGACTCGTCGCCAAGGCGCGCCGCAACATGGCGTCCATGGACCTGGTCGTATTCCCCGAATACTCGCTCCACGGTCTCTCGATGGACACGAGCCCCGAGATCCTCTGTTCGCTCGACGGCCCCGAGGTCGCCGCGTTCAAGAAGGCGTGCCGCGACAACCGGATCTGGGGCTGCTTCTCGATCATGGAGAAGAACCCCGGCGGCAACCCGTACAACAGCGGCATCATCCTCGACGACACCGGCGAGCTGCGCCTCTATTACCGGAAACTCCACCCCTGGGTGCCGGTCGAACCGTGGGAACCCGGCAACCTCGGCATTCCCGTGTGCGACGGCCCGAACGGCTCAAAGCTCGCGCTCATCATCTGTCACGACGGCATGTTCCCGGAGATGGCGCGCGAGTGCGCGTACAAAGGCGCCGACGTCATGATCCGCACCGCGGGTTACACCGCGCCCATTCGCCACGCCTGGCGCATCACCAATCAAGCCAACTCATTTTCGAATCTCATGTACACCGCGTCGGTGTGCATGTGCGGCTCGGACGGCACCTTCGATTCGATGGGCGAGGGGATGATCATCGGTTACGACGGCGTCCCGCTCGTCGAAGGCGGCGGCCGCCCCGACGAAATCATCACCGCGGAAATCCGCCCCGATCTCGTCCGCGAAGCGCGTCGCGTCTGGGGCGTCGAGAACAACCCGTATCAGTTCGGCCATCGCGGTTACGTCGCCGTGCGAGGCGGCGCCCGCGACTGCCCCTACACGTACATGAAAGACCTGGTCGCGGGCCGCTACGAGCTCCCCTGGGAAAACGAAGTCGTCCACCGCGACGGCGCGTCGTGCGGCTTCGCGCCACCGACGCGAAACTACGTCGGCGAAGAGCGCGTCGCGCTGCCCACGATCGCCGCCGCGTCGCCCGCGGTCACGCGACGAGCGGGGTGAACGACGTCCGATACCTCGCGTCCGTTTCGCGATCACACCTACTTCGCATCCCACACCGGTACGACCCACGTAAACCCGAGGCGCACTTCTTCGACGGGATGGCCGTCGATGGTGCCGTAGCGGCCGGCGGCGTCGACGGCGATGAAGGGAGAGGCGTCCCAGATCACGCCGGCGAGCGCGGACAAGCGTCGAGAGCCGCCGAACTCGTTGTCGACGTAGAGCTCGGCGACGGGTCGCGGTGACCAGGCGTCGGGCCCTTCGAGGATGAGGCTCTCGAAGACGTCCAAGTGGTGATCGTGCGCGTCTGCGATTTGCGAATTCAAGTGAAGCGCGCCGACCTTGCCGCGCGCGCTGACGATGCCGTCCAATTGCGCGCCGAAGCCGTCGTTGCCGCCGAGCTCGGGCAAAAGCAGGCCGCCCTCGAACGCAATGCTCGGTCCGGTCTTGTCCTGGAGTACGCCTTCGCGCGCGACCCACTTCAGGAGCAGGTCGGTATTGAGCACGCGATCGTGCTGAAGGGCCGGCACGCGTTCGCCCGAGACGAAGTTCTGGAAGTCGGAGACGAGCTCGAAGCGAGGCGCGATGCCGAGGTTCAACACCGTTGCTGGGGCGATCAGGTACGAAACGTCTCGTTCGCGGTAGTAGTGCACCGGGCCGAGTTCGAGCTCGAAGTGGCCGGTCTCTGCGACGCCGCCATCGGTGCCGTCGAAGGGGCGATACGCGGCGGCGTTCGCGGCCGCGAAGAGCGCGCCCATTAACGCGAGGCTCGCGAGAGTGGTCCGGCTGCGACGTGGCCGATGGGCCGCGCGCGACGTGCGTCGTACCGGGACTCGCCGCGCGCGGATCGTCACTTTGTCGAATCCTAGAGCGCTTTTCCGTCGCTCGTCTCGGGTTGCCTTGCGCCTTCGG
>DATBBD010000067.1:0-2582 GCA_036271175.1 Polyangiaceae bacterium
CGCGAAATACCGCGCAGCAACTCGGTTCGAGCACGACGATGGGCGTTCCCGCGTCGATGTGGGGCCGGAGAACCGTGAGGATCTTCTCGAGATACGCCTTGGCCTGGTCGAGCATCCCGTAGTCGTAGAGGGGACGACCGCAGCAGAGAATTTCGCTCGGAATCGCGACGTCGAAGCCGAGGTGCTCGAGTACTTCGACGGCGGCGCGAGCGGTCTCGGGATAAAAGTGGTTGTTGAACGTGTCGGGCCACACGACGACTTTTGGTCCGTTCCCGGAGCGCCGCGGGCGCGCCTCGAACCAACTCCGGAAGGTTTGCGGCGCAAAGGTCGGGATGGTCCGCTCGCGCGCCATGCCGGCCAAAAATTTGGCGACGCTCTGCGTTCCCGGAGCTTGCGTGAGCAAATTGACGAGCCCCGGGATGACGCTTCCGAGTTTCGCCCAGCGATCGATGAGGCCGAAAGCGTACGCATGCCGCGGGCGAAGCCGGCCTTCGTAGTAGTGGGAAAGAAACTCCGCCTTGTACGTCGCGACGTCGACGTTCACCGGGCAGTCCCCTTTGCACCCTTTGCACGAGAGGCAAAGATCGAGCGACTCTTTGACGCCATCGTCGCGGAACCTTCCGCGGATGGGAGTGCCGTCCCCGCGGAGCATCTCCCAGAGCAAATGGGTGCGTCCGCGCGTCGAATGCTTTTCTTCGCGGGTCACCATGAAGCTCGGGCACATGGTGTCTTGTTCGCCGGAGCCGTTCAGGCGGCGACACTTGCCGACACCGACGCATCGGAGCGTCGCGTGCGCGAAGCTTCCGCCGTCGTCGGGAAACTTGAAGTGCGTCTCTGGTTGGTCGGGGTCGTATGCGGGTCCGAGCCGGAGATCGGCGTCGAAGGGGCGCGCATCGACGACACGGCCCGGGTTCATTTTGCCGTCGGGATCCCAGATGGCCTTGAACTCGCGAAACGCCTGCACGAGCTCCGCGCCGAACATCACCTCGAGGAGCTCGCCGCGCGACTGGCCGTCGCCGTGCTCACCCGAGATCGAGCCGTTGTATTTCTTCGTCACGAGGCGAGCCGCTTCCTCGAGAAACGCGCGATACTTCCGGACGCCCTCGACGCTCGTCAGATCGAAGTCGATGCGGCAGTGGATGCACCCCTGGCCGAAGTGCCCGTAGAGCGACGGGTCGTAGCCGTATTTTTCGAACAGGCGACGCAGATCGCGAAGGTACTCGCCGACCTGTTCGGGGTGCACGGCGGAGTCCTCGAAGCCGGGCCAGGTGTCCGGCTCACCCGGCACGAACGCCGTCGCGCCGAGACCGGACTCGCGCACGTCCCAGATGAATTTCTGCTCCTCGGGGGACGTGATCAGCTTGATCTCCAGCGGCGGTTCGCTCGTCTTTCGAACGCGCTCGGCGAGCCGATGCGCGCGGGACATTGCTTCTTCGAGATCGTTCGAGCCGATCTGGACGAGGAGCCAACCCTTCCCCCCGGGCAAGAGATCGAGATATTTCTCCTGCCGCATGTGCTTCTTGACGACGTGTTGGTAAAGGCGTTCGTCCATGCCTTCGACGGCGAGTGGTTCGAACTCGAGTACTTCGGCGATGTGATCGCCCGCCGAGTACACGTCGTTGTAGCCCATGGCCACGACGACTCGCTCCGGATATGCGGGCACGAGCCGCACCGTCGCTTCGAGCATCGTCACGCACGTCCCTTCGCTGCCGACGAGGGCGCGCGCGACGTTGAACCGGCCGTCCTCTTTCGGCAGCAGCTCGTCCAAGTTGTAACCAGAAACCCTGCGAGGAAGCTTGGGAAAGCCGGCCTTGATGCGTTCGCCGTAGCGTTCGCGGAGTGCCTTGAGTTTCTTGTATACGTCCGCTTCGCGCCCCCCGCCGCGCGCCCGTTCGTCGAGCTCCGCGTCGTTCATCCACCCCACGGTCATGCGCGTGCCGTCGTAGAGTGCGATGTCCATCGCTTCGACATTGTGCACGGCGATTCCGGCGTACTGCGCGTGCATGCCGCCGCAGTTGTTCGCGAGCATGCCGCCGAAGGCGCAGTGATCATGCGTCGCGGGCGAAGGGCCCCACGCGAGCCCGTGGGGCTTCGCCGCGTCCGAGAGCTGGTCGCAGATGACGCCCGGTTCGACGCGCGCCAGGCGCTTTGGGCCGTCCACTTCGAGGATCGCGTTCAGGTACTTCGAGCAATCGAGCACGATCGCTTCGTTTGCCGTCTGCCCGGCGAGACCGGTGCCGCCCGCACGCGGGACGACGGGAGCGCCGAACTCGCGACACGCGGCGAGCGTTGCCACGACGTCTTCCTTCGTTCTTGGAATGACGACGCCGATCGGGACGTGAAAGTAGTTCGATGCATCCTGCGAGTAGAGTCCGCGGCTCGCGTCGTCGAAGCGGACCTCGCCTTCGACGTCTCGCCGGAGCCGCGCCCAGAGCGCACCCACTTCGACGCCGAGCACCGGACCCTCTCCGCGTTCGGCCGCTTTTCCGCGTGTCGCGACCGGTTTTCGCGAAAGATGATCGGTCGGGATGAGCTTCGTGTGTCCGAATTCGCTGGTCGCCGCCATGTCGTGCCCTCTTTCG
>DATBBD010000068.1:0-6166 GCA_036271175.1 Polyangiaceae bacterium
CGCCCGCGTTGCGCCGTATCATCGTGGGTTGACCCGCCACTCGGACGGGTCATTCACCTCACGAGGTCTCCATGTCGAAGAAACAACAGAAGCCCCCGCAGAAGGTCACGGCGAAGCCTTCGCCGAAAAAGGCGAGCACGAGCCAGGAGCTCTCCGACGACCAACTCGAACGCGTTTCCGGCGGCGCCACGGGAGACATGTTCCTGAAGCTCGACGGCATCAAGGGAGAGTCGACCAGCCTCAAGCTCGACGTTTCGGCGTCGACGCTTCCCGCCGTCCAAAAGACGTACAAGCTTTTTTGAAACGAGCACCGAACGCGGGGCAACCCGAGAGCGCCGTGTTGCCGCCGCTGTTCGACGGTTGGATCGGCGCGCTCTTGCCGGGACCGATCCCGCGTGAGACCAAGGCCACGTGCGGCGCGTGCGCGATGTGGCCCAAGCCGGGGGAGGCCCGCGACGCCGAACGGCACTACGCGGAAGAGACGAAGTGCTGCACGTTCTTGCCGGCGCTCGCGAATTTTCTCGTCGGCGGCGCGCTCGACGATCGGGATCCCTCGGCGTCGCACGGCCGCGCGACCGTCGAGGAGAGGATCGGTCGCGGCGTGGGCGTCACACCGTTCGGGCTCGAACGGACGCCCGTGTACAGCGCGCTCTATCGCTCGAGCCCGCTCGCATTCGGTCGCGCGAAAGCGATGCGCTGTCCGCACTATCTCGAGGAAGAAGGCGGTCTCTGCGGCGTGTGGCGACACCGCGAATCGACGTGCGCGACGTGGTTCTGCAAGTACGAGCGCGGCGAGGTCGGGCGGCTCTTCTGGCAGCGCGTGCACGATTTGCTCGCGGCCGTCGAGCTCGCGCTCGCGCGGCACTGTGTGCTTTCGCTGGAGTTCGACGCGGCGTCGCTGGCCGCGCTCTTTCCATCACGGATGCGAAAGTCGCTGTCGGCGACCCACGACGGCTTGAGCGCTGCGGATCTCGATGGGGTGGTCGCCCCGGCTCATTTTGCTGCGCTCTGGGGGCCATGGCTCGGTCGCGAGCGCGAATTTTATTCGAAGTGCCGCGCCATCGTCGAAGGGCTCGCGTGGAGCGAGATTGCGTCGCTCGGCGGCAGTGAGATCGAGCTGCTCGCGCGCCTCTTGAAGGACGCGTACGTCGCGCTCACGTCGGCCGAGCTCCCCGCGCGCCTCGAGCGCCGCTCGCTCAAGATCGTTTATTCCTCGCCCGATCGGGCAGAAATCGTCGGCTATAGCGACCTCGACGCGCTCCGCGTGCCGAAAGAGCTCGTCGAGGTCCTTCATTGCTTCGACGGAGGCGACACGCGAGAGACGATCGAGCGGATCTCCGACGAGCACGGGCTCGCGCTCACCGATTCACTGGTGCGCACGCTCGTGGACTTCTCCATCCTCGGCGCGCCCCGCTGAGGTCGCGCGAGGGCGCCGGCGGTCGCGACGGCGAGCGCCGCAATCAGCGACGAAAACCTCGATGGTAGTAGCCGCCACGAGGCCCGCGCCCGTAGTAGCCGCGTCCATAATACGGTCGCCCGTAGTAGTAGCCTCGGGTTCGAAACCACGGGTGCACGTACCACGCGAAGCGTGCTGGGCCGACGCGCCCCCAATACGGCTCGGGTCCAATACCGACGATCCAGGGAGTCCGCATCCACTCCCACCCGTACGCGGGATAGTAAGCGTACGTGTACGCGTCGTCTTCGGCGGGCGTGACGTACGTGTAGGCGCGATCGTACGGCATCCACACCCAGCCATAGCCCGTCGTGTAAACCCATTGTCCCGTCGCCGACGGATCCGCCGGCGTGACGACAGGGCGACTGTCGACCGGCGCAGCCGCAACGGGCGGAGGCGCAGGCGGCGTAGCCGCAGCGGCTGGCGGAGGCGGAGCGGGAGCCGTCGAGGGTGGCGCAGGCGGTTCACCCGGCACAGGCGGCGCCGCGCTCGGGGGCTCTGACGATGGAGCGCCGGTCGGCGGCAACGGTGGCGGCGCGAACTCGGGCCCGGCGGTGTTGGGCGGCGGAGCCTCGTCTGCGGATGCGCCGCACGCCGCGACGCTGGCACCGAGCGCGATCGAAAAAGCGAGGTTCGAATGGAGTCGTTTCAGCACGTTCGCCTCCTGTCGGTAAACCGGTGGCTCTCGAGTTATCTTCCGAGAGAAACATGGGGGATGGGGGCGCGATCGGTAGCGGGGCGCGGTGCCCCACTCGGAAGCAGGCTCGCAATGAGTTCGGCGTAGCCGAGGATCCGCGCGAGCGACGCGTCGAGATAAGTGCCGGTCATCGGCGGCAGATCCGGAGGATCGGGGACGAGCGGCGGCGGTTTGCCGTCGAGAAACGCAGACATGGCACCGAGCACCACGATGACCCACGTTCTGAATCGAGCGACGTCGCTTCGCACGTCGTCGGAGATAGGGCCATAAGTGGACGATTGTACGTCGACGGTGGTGAGCGCGGAAGCGAGCCGGCGCGCATACGTGATGAGCTGCATCGCGTCGGCTGCGCGCTCCTTCGATTCGCGCGGTTCGGACAGGAGCCGCTCGAGCGATGCTTCGGCTTCGTTCAACGAGACGCCGGTCTGACGGCGATCCGACACGACGCGCGCCTCGAGCCCGGCGACGCGCTCGAGCGCGAGCAAATCGAAGGTCGATGCCACGTATCGCGATGCGGTCGCCAGAACGACGATGAGCGCGTCCGTGAGGCGCCGCTTTTCCCACGACGGAAACACCAGCGCGGACGCCGCGAACGCCACCGCGCCGCCGAGCGCGACATCGCCCGCGCGGGCAGCGGCCGTCCACGCGTCGCCGCGCCCCGCGTCCACGAACAACACGAAGACCGGCGTCAAGAAAAGCGTGAACAGCCGGTAGTTGCGCGAGCGCGTCACGATCGCCGATACCGACAGCGGGAAGATGACGGCCGCGAGCTCCCAGGGTTCGTGGACCTTGGCCATGAGCGCGACGGTGAGGAGACAGCCGATGCCGGTTCCGATGACGCGCTCGACGGCGCGCCGCACGGTGACGCCGGGGTACGGTTGAAGCACGGCGACGGCGGTGACCATGACCCAGGGAACGTGTCCCGGTGATACGGCTCGGGCGAGCGGAAGCGCCGCGGCGACCGTGCACGCGACGCGAACGGCGTGGCGAAATATCGGGGACTCGAACGCCAGCGCGTCGCGGATCGTCGCGAGCGCCCGCTGCACGTCCATCCATTGGAAGAGCGGTGCCACGCGAACGGGAGAGGCGTCGATCGCGGGTAGGTCCGCGACCTGCCGAGACAGCGACTGCGCGGTACGTGCCGTCTCGACGAGCCGCTTGGCGAGCGGCGACGGCGTGCCGCGGGTCGACGCGACCGGGGGCTCTGCACCGCTGTCGCGGACGGTCGCCGGGTTTCTCGCGTAGAGCCGGTCGTGGACCTCTCCGTAGATTTGAGCCAGCCGTGCCGGAAACGACGGATCGAGGGCGGCGTCGCGCGGATTTTCGCGAGCTTCGATCTCGTCGGCGAGTGCGATGAGAAGGAAGAACGACGCTTCGGCGCTGCCGAGGAGCGCGCGCACGCTACTGCCGAGCCGGCTCTCTCCGACGTTCCGGGTTCGCATCGAGAGCGCGATGCGGCGCGCCTCGTCGATCGTGCTGCGGACGCGCCGGTGAGTCGAACGAGCAAGCTCCGCCCAACGGGGATCGCCGGGCGCCGGATGATCCGCCGCGCACGTGGAGAGATCGCGCGCGAATTGTTGCAGCGCGAGAAACGCCGCGGCGACCGCGCGCCGAACGGGGAGATGCGTCCAGATCGGCCAGAGCACCGAAGACAGCGCGAGCGCCCAGAGCCCGCCGCAAGCGAACATGGCGCCGTCGAAGAGCGGAGCTCCGGTACGATTGGAGGTCGCAATCGACGCCGCGACGAGCAGCATCGTGCCGAGGCTCGCCGCGTCACCGCCTAGAGCTCGGACGAGCGAGGCCGTGAATCCTACCGACGTCAGGACGACCGAGGCGAAGAGAAGCGAGCGCGCCGACGTTTCGCACAGCATGACGAGCAGCGCGCCGAACACGACGAACCCGAGGAGCACCCGTGCTCGACGGCCGCGGGTGCCTCCGGGATCCGCCAGAGAGCCGAGCCAGCCGGCGAGCGCGATCCAGGCGATCGAGTGAGAGTGCCGCGAGAGCGAGAAGTAGAGCGGAACGACGGTTGCGACGGCTCCACGCAGGCCCTTGGCGACGTCGGTGGCGAGGAGGGCACGCTTCGAGGAATCGGAGAGAATCAAAGCGGTGATTCCGGAGGGCCTGGACGCGCTGATCTATCGCGCCTCCGGGCGCCTTTGATAGAGGGAAGCGAAACGTCGCGCTTCGCCTCTGGCGGTTGTCCGACCCTGGTCGAATAAATCGGTCATGAAGGCGCTGGTTCTCGAAGGTTCGACCCTGGGCTCCCTCGTGCTCCGCGACCGCCCGATGCCGGTCATCGGCGCGCACGACGTCTTGATCCGAATCCGCGCGGCGTCCCTGAACTACCGCGACATCGCGATCGCCCGCGGCGAGTACGGTGCGTATCAGCGTCCCTTGATTCTCGGCTCCGACGCCGTCGGCGAGGTGGTCGAGGTCGGCGCAGGCGTCACTCGGTTTTCGAAGGGGGACCGCGTGTGTCCGACGGACACGCCGGATTGGATCGCGGGACCGCCCGACGAACGCACGCTGTCTCGACGGCTCGGTGGCCCCGCGGACGGCGTGTTCGCGGAATTCGTCGCGGTTCCCGAGAGCGCCGCGGTGTCCGCGCCGCGTCATCTCACCGACGTCGAAGCTGCGACGCTCGCGAGCGCCGGGGTGACCGCGTGGCGGGCGCTCTTCGTATTGGGCGCCGTCGTTCCGGGGGACACCGTCGTCGTCGAGGGAACCGGCGGCGTCGCGCTCTTTGCGCTTCAGCTCGCGAGGCTCGCGAACGCGCGGGTCGTCGCGTTGTCACGAAGCGCCGCGAAGCTCGACCGTATTCGGACGCTCGGCGCGACGGACGCCATCGACACGACCGCGACGCTCGCCTGGGACGCCGAAGTGCGCAGGCTCACCGGCGGGCGCGGGGCGGACGTCGTCGTCAATGTCGCGGGCGGGGCCTCTCTCGGCCGATCGATCGGCGCCTGTGCGGTTGGCGGCAAGGTGATCGTCCTCGGCTTTCTCGACGGTCCGACGGCGAACCTCGACGTCGTGAGCGCGATCCGTCGCGGCGTGTCGCTCCACACGTCTACCGGCCGAAGCCGCGAGAATTTCGAAGCCATGAATCGCGCCCTCGAGGCGAGTGCGATGCGACCGGTCGTCGATCGCGTCTTCCCGTTCGAGCGAGCGGCGGACGCCTTCGCTCATCTCGAAGGCGGCGCGGTCTTCGGGAAGATCGCGCTCGACTTCGCCGTCGTTACGTCGCGGCGGTAGCCTCGATTTCGATCGTGACGGCGACTTCCTCGCTGAGCGCGAGCCCTCCCTGATCGAGCACCTGATTGTAACTGACGCCGAATTCCTTGCGATTGATCTTCGCCGTAGCCACGAACCCGGCGCGTCGAAGGCCCCAGGGGTCTTTGGCCATGACGCCTTGCGGCTCGACGTTCAGCACGACCTCGTGCGTCGTGCCGTGCAGGGTGAGATCTCCGGTGACGGCGAGATGCTCGTCCGCGGTCTTTTCGATGCGCTTGCTCTTGAACGTCATCTTCGGGTGCTTCTCGACTTCGAAGAAATCTGCGGAGCGGAGGTGCTCGTCGCGCCGCGGTTCGTGCGTGTCGACGCTCGCCAGGTCGATGTCGACGTCGAATTTCGAGTGCGTGAGGTCCGACTCGTCGAGCTCGAGGTTTCCACTCCATTTGGTGAAGCGCCCGCGGACCTTGCTCACCAGCAAGTGGCGGACGGTGAAGTCGATGCTCGAGTGTGCGTGGTCGAAGTTCCATTTCACGAGTGCCATGTTTTTTTTCTCCGGGGCGCGATCGCGTCGCGCGGTTGGTGGTCGAGATTTTCGGGGCGGACGGCGTCAACCCCGGCGTATGTCATTCACCAGGCGCAGGAACTATTCGCTGACTCGCAGGCGCCGGCGCCGGAGTCGAAGGCTGGTCGAGCTGAGCGAGCTCGCGTTCGCCGCGATCGACCGCCCCTTTGGCTCCGAAGCGCCGCTTGACCCACGCGGAAGCGTCGTCGAAGAGCGAGTA
>DATBBD010000069.1:0-2656 GCA_036271175.1 Polyangiaceae bacterium
GGTGAGGCGGCACCCAGTCCGGGTCGCGAGCATCCCGCATCCCTCCGCCGTGCCCACTCGCATGACTGTAGGTTTTTCACCCTAAGCGCGCCCGGTGACGTACGGACTCCGATGAAGATACGCAGCCGGTATCTACGCCCCGTTAAAAGCGGGCGCTCGGTTCGGTCGTTCCGGTTTCGCGCTGCAGCTGCCGCGAGTTGCTTTGTCCCTCTCTATCCCCGCACAAAGCCGAATCGTCTTTTGAAATCCTTTCGTGAAGTGTCGAAAAATCTTTGGCTGGCCAGCCAGGCCACCATGAGCGAGGGGCGTGCCACGCGGAAACGAGGGATTTCAGCGAATCGGGGGTGGTCCGGCCAGGCCAGGGGCCGGCTCCGGGACCAGGTCGGCGCGGAGCATGCGGTGGTCGGAGGCGTTCTTCACACCGGCGACGCGCACCGTTCCAACGAGGTGAGGGTCCCACGCGATGCGGTCGAGCGCGAAGATCGGGAGCGGGGAGGGATGCGTGCGGAGCGGCGCGGGCGCGAGCGGGAACTCACGCGTGAGCGTGCGGCCGACGGGACCGCGGCGCTGCCACTCGTTGAAGTCGCCGAAAACGACGCGCGGCGCATCGGGCTGCGCGCTGCGCAAAACGTCGCGAAGACGCGCGGCCTGGATCTCGCGTTCGCGAAAGCCGAGGCCGAAGTGACAAACGAAGACGCGAAGTCGCGTGTCGCGCACGGCGATGAGCGCCTCGAGACACGCGCGCGGCTCGCAGCGCGGCACCGACAAATCGTGGACGCGATGTTCGACGACCTCGCCGCGAACGTAGAGCGCGTTTCCGAAGCGCGGTCGCGCCGGCCCCCACGCCCAGTCGGAGTCGAGCGCTCGTGCGACGAGCTCGGCTTGGTGCTCGAGCACTTCTTGAAGACCGAAGACGTCGGCGTCTGCATCGCGGAGAACCGAGACAGTGCGATCGAGATCGCGCCGGAGGTCCATGCCGATGCCCTTCTGGATGTTCCAGCTCACGATGCGCAAATTCGCCACACGTGAAGTACACGCGAGACTGCGCCCGCATTCCGTTGTAACCCAAGCGCCATGGGAACCAGCAAAGCTACGGCGCAGTGGGAAGGCAACATCAAGGGCAAGGGAACGATGAAGCCCGCGCACGCGAGCGACATTCCGTTTTCGCTCGCGACGCGCTTCGAAGGTCAGCCGGGCTCGAATCCGGAAGAAGTGATCGGCGCCGCGCTCGCGGGGTGCTTCTCGATGGCGCTCTCGCTCGGCCTCGAGCAAGCGGGCGCGCAACCGAAGATGATTCGCACGTCGGCAAACGTCACGCTCGACAAAGACGGACCGGGTTTCACGATCAAGTCGATCGCGCTCGAGACCGAAGTCGAAGCGAGCGGCATCGACGCCGCGAAGTTCGAAGCCGTCGCGCAGGAGACGAAGAAGCAGTGCCCCGTGTCGAAGGCGCTCGCGAGCGTGCCGAGCATGACGCTCAAGGCGACGCTCAAGTAATCACTTCGGGCGTTTGTAAAACGGCGTCGGCACGACGACCGCCTCGATGTTCTTGCCGCGGCAATCGACGAGGAACTTCGTGCCGACTTCGCTCTTGTCCGTCTTGATGTAACCGAGGCCGAGGTTTTTTCCGACCGTCGGGCACGGCGAGCCGCTCGTGCAGATGCCGATCTCGGCGCCGGTTTCGTCGCGCAGAGGGTAGCCGTGGCGCGCGATGCCTTTGCCGATCATCTCGAAGCCGATCATCTTGCGTGGCAGCGGCGCGGCTTTGATTTTCTCGAGCGCGGCGCGGCCGACGAAGTCGCCCTTTGCGAGCTTCACGACCCAGCCGAGGCCGGCTTCGATCGGGTTCGTCGTCTCGTCGATGTCGTTGCCGTAGAGCGAGAGGCGCGCTTCGAGGCGCAGCGTGTCGCGCGCGCCGAGGCCGGCGGGCTTCGCGCCGGATTCGACGAGGCCGCGCCAGAGCTGCGGCGCGTCGTTCCACGGGCAGAAGATTTCGACGCCGTCCTCGCCGGTGTAACCGGTGCGCGCGACGGTGCACTTCACGTTCGCGACGACCGCGTCGCGGAAGTGGAACGGCTTGAGCTGCGACAGAGACGCGGCATCGCTCCCGAGCTTGCCGAGCACGTCGAACGCCTTCGGCCCTTGCACCGCGATGAGCGCCGTCTCGTCGCTCACGTCGCGGAAGTCGCAGTGGTTCTCCGCCGCCTTCTTGAAGACGCCCACCATCTTGTCGCGATTGGAAGCGTTGCAGACGATGAGCCATCGCTCTTGCGCGGCGCGGTAGACGATGAGGTCGTCGAGAATGGTTCCTTGTTCGTTGCACGCGGCGGTGTAGAGCGCCTGGCCGTCGACGAGCTTCGCGGCGTCGTTCGTGATCAAGTAGTTCACGACTTGTGCGGCGTACTCGCCCGTCATCTCGAGCTCGCCCATGTGCGAGACGTCGAAGATTCCGCAGCTCGTGCGAACGGCGTTGTGCTCGTCCACGATGCCCGTGTACTGGATCGGCATCTCGAAGCCCGCGAACGGAACGAGCCGCGCGCCCGCTTTTTTGTGCTCTTCGTAGAGTGACGTCTTCTTCGCCGCCTCGGTCATGCGCCGAAGCTAGCACGCCCTCGTCGGATCAGTGCGGCGTCGGCGGGACGACGACGGAGTTGAT
>DATBBD010000070.1:0-6881 GCA_036271175.1 Polyangiaceae bacterium
CACGTTCCATTGGTCGAGGGCGCGGGCCGTCGACGCGAAGAGGTCGGGCGGCGAATCCGGGCCGTAGTACCAGGGGATCGTGCGGAGCTTGCGCTCGCGCAGCGGGAGAGCGCACTTGTTCGACGTCACGTCGCAGTACGCACCGGGGTGAACGATGTCGCCATTGCTGTCGGCGAACGCGCACTCCGCTTCCGTCTTGCCATCGCTGGCGAGGCGGTGCGGGTCCGCGCCGACCGGCGTCGACGGGAACGGTTGCGCCGTCGGGTCGCCCGGATCCGAGAGGACCGGAAGGCCCGTCCCAGCGTCCGTCAAGAAGCCGCCGTTGCCGTCGGTCTTGAACTTCTCCACGACGCCGTTGGCGTCACGGTAGTAGTCCACCGCGCACTGGCTGGCTTGGATGTGGCTCTGCTGCCAGATGTTGTACTTGGCGGCGTAGCGGTGCCAGTTCTGGTCGATGACGCCGTAGTTGCGGTCGTAACCGTAACGGTCTTCCGTGAACCAGCCGAACGCTTCCATTCGGTTTCCGTCCCAGTCCGTCGGCTCGAAGTCGTTGTCGACGACGCGCTTGAACGACAGGCGGAGCGTGATCTCCGTCGGGCTGCAGTTCGCGACCGGGTAGATGTTCGTTCCACCGTAATCGGCCGGAAGGAAACAGGCCGGGAACGTGCCGAAGGGGGTGTCGACCGTGTTGGGCGACGCGAACGCCTTCGTCGTGATGTCGAAGTAGCCGGTGTCGAGGTCGAACGCAGGCGCGTTGGCGTCGTTCGGGTCGGTGATCTCGTAGGTCTCGGGATCCCACTTGATGCCGCCGAAGATGCCGATCTGCGAGAGCGTGTCGAAGTCGTAGCCGTCGGTGATCTCGTTCTTCGACCAGTCGACGCGCATGTACTCGCGCTGGTACCAAGGACGGTCCGTCGAGTTCTCGACGATGACGTTGTACTCTTCACCCGTCTGCGGGTTGTAAGAGCGGCGAATGTCGAAGTGGCTCTGGATCGCGAACATCGCGACGACCTGGCCGTTGTCGACCACGTTCGCGCCCTGGCCATCCGGCGGCGCGTTACCGGCCATGCCGGCCGCGGCAGCCTGATTGCCGGTGTTCTGGATGCGGTCGTACGTCAGGCGCGCGACGAGCGCGTTCTCCTGGATTTCCCACTTAATACGCGACAGCGGCTGTGCGTACGATGCGGTGAACAAACCGTCTTGCGCCGCGCCGTAAGGCACGTCGATGACGGTGTTGCGCATGTAGAACTGCGGGTCGTCACTCTTGTCAGACAGATCCGCACCGACGAAGAAATGCTTCGACAGCGCGTTTGGCTGGACCTGATTGATCGGGGGCCGCTCTTGGGCACACCCGACCGATGCCCACACAATGGCGCCGACGAGCCCTGCTAGCCCCAAACGCCTTGTCCACTTCGGTTGCATCCGAACCTCCTTGAATACCCTTCGGCCCCCCGCCTCGGGATGAGCCACGCCGGTCAAAAGCAAGTTTCAATCCAGCAATTGTTTCTGAATCATTTCAACTAGATGACAAATCCCGCGTCCGTCTTCGCACGGCCTTCCGTTAGCGTCGTAACGAGGTGCGTGCTTCCACTGCTCTCGCGTGAGCTTCCAAGCCTTCGAGGCGAGCAAACTCGGTGATGAGCTCCGCTTGCGCCGAGAGCGCGCTTTGCGAGTACGAGATGACGGAGCTGTGAGCGAAGAAATCCAAGATTCCGAGAGGTGAGCCGAACCGGACGGTTCCGCCCGTGGGAAGAACGTGACTGGGGCCGGCTGCATAGTCACCAGCGGCTTCCGGCGTCAAGGGTCCCAAAAATGCCGCTCCCACGCGAACGATGGCTTGGAGGAGCTCGTCGGGGTCGCGAACTTGGAGGCTTAGATGCTCGGGTGCGAGCGTGTCGGCGAGCTCGGCGAGCCTCGCCCGCGTTCGTGTGACGAAGGCGACGCCGTTCGCCTCGATCGACGCGCGTGCGATCGCGATGCGCGGGAGCGTCTCCAGCTGCGACGTCACTTCCGACGCGACGGCTTCGGCCATCGCTCGCGAAGCGCAGACGAGGAGCGGGTACGCGGCCTCGTCGTGCTCGGCTTGTGAGAGGAGATCGGCGGCGATGAGACGTGGGTCGGCTTCGTCGTCGGCGACGACGAGGATCTCGCTCGGCCCCGCGATGGAGTCGATCGCGACCGCGCCGAAGACGGAGCGCTTCGCGCACGCGACGTAGAGATTTCCCGGACCGACGATCTTGTCGACGCGTGTGATCGACTGCGTGCCGTACGCGAGCGCGGCGATCGCTTGCGCGCCGCCCGCATCGACGATCGATTTCACGCCGGAGAGATGCGCTGCCGCGAGGAGCGCGTCATCCGAGGCATCTCCTTGAAGTGGTGTCGCGAGAACGATTTCGGCGACGCCGGCGACTTTCGCGGGGATCGCGCTCATGAGAACGCTCGACGGGTAACGCGCTTTTCCGCCGGGCGCGTAGACGCCGGCGCGCGCCATCGGACGCGAGCGCCAGCCGAGCGTCGCGCCGTCGTCGTCGGTGTAACGGAACGTCGACGCCTTCACGAAGTGCGCGAGCTGCTTGTCGTGAAACGCGCGGATGCGATCGGCGGCGCGCTTCATCGCGGTGCGCGCTTTGTCGGGCAGACGCGCGAGAGCGCCCTCGCCGTCGTAGCTCGCGTGGAAGAGTGGATCCGCGCGGCGCTTGTCGAACTTCTCTCCATAACGCAGCACCGCTTCGTCGCCCTCGCGGCGGACGGCAGCGATGATCTCGCGCACGACGGGCTCGACGCGCTCGAAGTCGGACTCGCCGCGCGCTTCGAGTCGAGCGAGCTCGCGGGCGGCTTCGGGTGTGCCGTCTTGGACGATGCGAAGCATGGAGGCAGTGCGTTTTACACGTGGTAGCGTCGGCGCTCACCATGAAACGGGTGGTCCTCGCCGTGCTCGTGCTCGCGGGTTGTCCGAGCGCACGCGCGCCGGGAGCGGAGTGCGGCGAAGGCGCGGTCGTGCTCGAGGGGGCGTGCGTTTCGTATCGCGTGGCCGACGCGTTTTGCGGAAAGACCGCCAAGCCCGCCGGCGGAGCGTGTGCGCGCACCGCTTGCGGTCCGGGCGAAGCGCTCGACGTCGAGCATGGGTTCTGTTTGCCCGAATCCACGGTCTTTCTCGGCGTGAACCACGCGCCTCCGGCCTTCGACGAGGCCAAACGACGAGCGACGTGCGCCCACGGCTGGCTCGCGAGCCGCGGGGTGATGTTCACGTGCGCGTTCGGAAAGCTCTCGTGCGGGCGCGGCGAGCGCTGGGCGAAAGACGCCTCGGCGGACGCCGGACCGAAGGAATGGGCGGGAAAATGCGTCGCTCAGGCGCCGTGCGGGGTCGGGGAAATCTTCGACGAGGCGACCGAGAAGTGCTCCAAAATCCTCCGAAACGGCGTGGTCGACGTGGGATCGTGGGCGCGCCTCGTCATCGGCCCCGACACGGCCGAGGGTACCAACGCGTTTTGCGCGCCGGTGCGCCTGACGGGAGCCCCATCCCGCTTCCAAATCGACATCACCTTGCCCGACAACGACGTGACGCGGGCGAGCGCGCGGCTCGTGCCGAAAGGCGCCGTCGCGGCGAACGCCACGGATGTGGCGGAGCACACCCTGGAACAGCTGGTGGAAACGCTTCATTTCCAGGGAAAAACGGCGATGGCGGCGTCGGTTTCGCTCGAGGTCGCCTGCACACCGCCGCCGACTGCCCCACCGGCGCTCGAAAACGTCGAAACACGTGACGGCGGGCGGGAGTGACAGTAAAAACGGGACGGGACGAGGTGCTCGGTGGATAGCGATTTGGCAGACGCGGTAGAGAACCTCAAGACGGTGTTCGCGAAGCGGAAGATCGCGGCAACGTTCGGCAAAGCTCCGGCGGACCAAGTCGAGGCGCTGAAGAAGTCGCTGCGCGTGCCGTCGCGTTATCGCGCATTCTTGCTCGGCGCCGATCCGACGAAGGTGGAGACGGTGACGCCCGTCGAGCGCGTGCGGTTGATGCCGTGTGACGAGATTGAAAAAGCGCAGGCCGGCGTGCGCACGTCGGCGGAGTGGAAACCCGCGTGGGTCGTCGTCGCCGAGAGCTCGCTGCTCGGCGATCCGTATTTTCTCGACGTCTCGAAGCCGGACCCGGAAGGTGACTGCCCCGTCTACACGGCGATGAGCGGGCAAGAGAAGTGGAACCCCACGCTCGCCGCGTCGAGCTTCGCTCAGTTCCTTCGCATCATCGCGACCGCGATGGAGATCGCCGCCGGCTTCGGCGACGCGATCATGGACGACGAGGACGAGGACAGCTTCCGCGAAGCGCTCGGGCCGAAGGTGAAAGTGATCGACTCCGCCGCGCTCCGCGCGGGCCACTGGACGTGAGGGTCTAGCCGCGTCTCGGGTTGTGCTTGCCGACGATGCCGAGGTAGTCGGGCGTCGTTTTTTCGAGCGTGCCGTGCTCGTTCTTCGCGATCACGGCGTACGGAGGCAGGCGCTCCATCATGCGCTTCAGCTCCGCGCTGCTCGGGACCGACTCACGGTCCATCCACGCCCCCAGCGCGCTCGCGAGATCGTCGATGCGCTCGCCGCGCAGGTGGCCGCGCTTGGCGAGGTCGAGATAGCTGCGCGCGAGCGCGTCGCCGTCGAAGCGGTGCATGACGACGAGCTCCACCGCGACGCGCAAGACGGCCTCCGCGGGCACGCGCGCGTCCTCGAACAAAACGAATGCAGACTGCAAGTAATTGTAGAAGGGCACGAGGCGGCTTCCGTAGAGGCGAAAGTCGGTCGGCGGCGTTTGGCGCTCGAGGTGAATGAAGATGCGCTCGACGGCGTCGTGCTTCTCGATGCGGAGCGCGAACGCGACGAGCTCCTCGGCGACGTCCTCGTAGACGCGACCTTTGTGACAGACCTCGAGAAGCTCGCGCTCGCCCACGCGGCCGGCGACGACGTCGGCGTAGAGCGAGTAGACGAACGCGTCGGCCTCGGCGTCGTCGCCGAAGAGCGACTCGTGCGGGATTTCTTTTCCTTCGAGCGCGGCGCGCGAACGAAGGAGCGCGGGGAGCTTGTAGCCGAGCTGATCTTTCACGGCGCGGAAGCGCAGGCGAAGGACGTTCTGGAGATTGGGCTTGAGCGTGAACGTGTCCCACACGATGCCGTCGAGGCGGAGCTTGTCCTCGAGACGTTTTCGCATCTGCTCGGGCGAGCCGGAGAGAATGTGGACGCGCGTGCCGGCGCGCACCATCTCGCGCAGCAGCGTCGACGCGCCGGGGTTCGTGCGCTTTTCGTCGGGGCGCTCGAGCGCGGTCTTCACGAGATCGCGGAGCGTGTCGAACTCGGTCCGCAGATACGTCTTGTCGAGGTCCCAACGGGCGATGTGCGTCGTCGTCATTTGCAGAGCGCTTCGCCGCCGCCGCCGGCCGGATCACAAGTGGACATGCCGATTTCTTTGCACGATACACGGAATGGAATTCCGTCCGCGCAGAAGCGGAGCTCGTCGCCGAGACAGCTCGCGGGGTCGGGCGAGCACGACGCGGGGCCGCGGCGCGTGCACGAGACGCGACCCGATCGCACGACGCACCCGAGACCGATCGCGCCGCAGTCGGACGAGTGAAGACCGGCGAAGCGGCCGTTCTGCACGCACGCGTACGCGACGTCGCCTTCGCAGAACGCGCTGCCCGCGAGCGAGCACTCGCGGCCGGCGCCCGATCGGCAATGCGCAGCGGGCGCGCCGTACGCGTCGGTGCCGGCGACGCATTTCGATCCGGCGGGGCATGCGTTGCGATCGGCGATGCCGTCCTCGCAGTCGACGACCGCGTCGCCGTCGCATCGATGTTCGGGCGCGTTCGGCGGGCACGTCCTCGGCGCGACGCAACCGCGCACGACGAGACCGCCATTCTTTCGTTCACCGCACGTGCCACCGAGCGCCGCGCAATCGACGGCGGTGCTCTCGCTCGCGCCGTCGCCTTCGCACGTGAGGAGCTTGTCGTTGTCGCACGCGCTCAAGACGCCGGGGTGCGCTTTGCAGAACGACTCGGCGAGCCCGTCGGCGCGCGCGTGCGTGCACTTCGTGAGCTCGGCGCACGTTCGCGCGTTCATCACGCAGTCGGCGAGCGGCGCCTCGTCACGCGCGTTGACGACGTACCAATCGAAGCACGATTGCGGCGTCCGGAACGCGCTCGAGTCGTGAGCGTCCGCGCACGAAGCGACGAGCGAGCACTGCCGCGCGATCCGCGCGAGCGCCGGATTCGTCTCCGCCCCCGGCACGTCCGTGACGCGCGCTGTGCTGCTCGCGCAGGCCGCCGCGACGAGCGCACAAGCTCCGAACGCGGCGAGGGGACGCATGCGACGGCGAGGATATCACCGCGGATATCACCCCCCGCAAACATGCTCGGCATGTTCGCCTCGCCGACTCGCGGAACGTTGCGAACAAGCCTGCGCGTGTTTGCGCCCCTCATGCGTTTTGGCGGTTCCAAAACGCGAGGGGGTTGGGAAGGCGCCGCGAAACCGCGCGCATGACCCCGCGCCTACTTGGCTAGTGCAGCGCGAATCCGGGCGACCGCCGCATACGCGTCGCGTTCGACGAGCGAGGCCTCGATGCGAAGGACGCGGACGGAGTAGTGCCGCACCAGCTCGGAAGAGCGCGCCGCATCTCTCGCGCGCGCGACGTCCGAGTGGTGCACGCCTCCGTCGACCTCGATGACGAGCCGACGCGAAGAAACGTAGAAGTCGACGACGTAAGGATAGAGCACATGCTGCCGCCGCACGCGCACGCCGAGCTGCGACTGACACAGGTGACGCCAAAGAAGCGCCTCGCTACGCGTCGGATTGCGCCGCATCTCGCGAGCGAACGAGTGAATCGTAAAGAGCGAAGGGTTGTCGTG
>DATBBD010000071.1:0-6091 GCA_036271175.1 Polyangiaceae bacterium
CGAACACTGCAAGCGCGGTGCCGCTGCCTATCGTCGGTTGGTCCGGTGCATCGCTCCGCGGCGTGTGCACCCGCAAAGCGGCAGAATTTCACGCCACGGGTAGCTCTCGACGAGCAGGGTGGACGACGAAACGTCGACAGCCGCGCCCCACGACTGAGACCGTCTGCACCAGCTGGCGCCACGACGGTCCGTCAGGGTCGAATAAATTCCGGTCTTGCTCTACAACCTGCCGAATTGACGACCACGGTTCCGCTCGAAAGGATTTCGTCTCAGCAACGCGGGTCGGGCCGCGCGACGTCGAGGCTCCCTCTCGTGGTGTGGATGGCGGTCGCCATCGTCGGAATCACCGCGCTCGCCTACTGGGATGCGCGTCGAGAAGCGGAGCGCGCTCTGTCGGACTTCGCGGCCGAGCAAGCGACGTTGGCGCAGGCCATCGCCGCCGCGGTTTCGTCCCATGTGCTCGCTCTCGGGGACGCGGCGCTTTCGGCGGACGCTCGAAGTCTCCTGTCGGACGCTCGCCACGTCGAGCAACCGGGGCGCCTCCTGATCTTGCTCGCGCGCCCGCTCGGCGCCGAGCTCCAGGCGGTAGACGACCAGCGCTTTCACAGTGACGCGATCGCCCGGGGACTCGCGAACGGGGCGCCATGGGTGAAGGTCGAACGCGCCGAAGCCGAAACCCTGTCGCTGCCGAGGCGCATGGCCGTGGCAGGCATCGCCACGTTCGCGGGCCCGAGGGGTAAATGGAGCATCGTCGTGCTCGCGACGGCACTCCGCGAGCGAGATCGCCAGGCGCGCGCGCAATGGCGATTCATCGTCGGCGTCGGGCTCGCTTCGAGTCTCGTCCTCGCGTTCGGTGGACTCGCGCGTCGAAAGCAGCGAAAGGAGCTCGAGCTCGAGCGAGAGCTCACCGTCGCGGAGCTCGTGCGCGACCGGGAAAAGCAGCTCGTGCAGATCGACAAGCTCGCCACCATGGCCACGCTCGCGAACGGGATCGCGCACGAGGTGTCGACGCCGCTCGGCGTGATCGTGGGTCGCGCGGAACAGCTGCTCCCCAAGGTCGAAGGCGACGAACGAGCTCACGCATCCGTGACGTCGATCATCGAGCAAGGCACCCGGATCAATCTGGTCGTGCGCGGGTTCTTGAATCTCGCGAGGGGTGAATTCCCTCCGCTCGAGTGGGTGAGCCCGCGCGTCGTCGCCGAGGCGTCCCGAGAGCTCGTGGAGCATCGCTTCGACGACGCCGGTGTGACGCTCTCGATGCGGATCGGTGTTCCCCTTCCGGACATCGCGTGCGACCCGAGGTTGATCGAGCAAGTCCTCATCAATCTACTCTTGAACGCTTGCGACGCTTGCACGCGCGGCGGGAACGTCGAGCTCGAGGTCTTGTCGGACGGAGAACGGGTCTGCTTCGTGGTCACCGACGACGGAGCGGGCATCGCGCCGGAAGCCTTGGAGCGAGCGGCCGAGCCGTTCTTCACCACCAAGCCGGTGGGGAAAGGAACCGGGCTCGGTCTGGCCATCGCCACCGAAATCGTGAAGCATCACGGCGGCAAGCTCACGCTCGGCGCGCGGGCCGCTCGCGACGGCAGTGGATCGCGCGGCACGCGTGCAGCCGTCGAGCTTGCCGCGAAGGAGTCCTCATGACGAAGACGACGAAGCGAGAAACCGGCACGCGACTCCCGAGGCCGCTCGTGCTCGTCGTGGACGATCAGATGCCGATGGCCGAGATGGTCGCCGACGGATTGTCCGAGCGTGGCTACGAAGCGACGCCCGTTGCTTCGAGCGTCGAAGCGGCGAAGCTCGTCGAGGAAGATCGCTTCGACGCGGTGGTCGCCGATCTTCGCATGCCGGAGCTGGATGGCATCGGACTCCTCGAGATTTCCCGCCGCGCGGCTCCGGAGCGCCCGGTCATCATCATGACGGCGTACAGCGCCGTCGATTCTGCCGTCGAGTCGATCCGGCGCGGCGCTTATCACTACCTGACGAAGCCGTTCAAAATGGACGAGCTTGCGCTGTTTCTCGGGCGCGCGCTCGACGACGCGCGCTTGCGACGCGAAACGGTGTCGCTCCGGCGCGCGCTGAAGGAGCGGTTCTCGGCGGACGGCTTCGTCGCGAAAAGCGACGGCATGCGCATCGTCACCGACCTCGTCGAGCGCGTCGCCGATACGTCGGTGCCGGTCCTGATCGTCGGCGAGACGGGCACCGGCAAGGGTCTATTGGCTCGCGCGCTCCATTCGCATGGAAACCGGTCGAGCTCTCCGTTCGTCACCGTCAATTGCACCGCGCTCCCGGAGGCACTCTTGGAAAGCGAGCTTTTTGGGCACGCGAAGGGCGCGTTCACCGGTGCGGTATCGCAGCGCGCCGGTCTCTTCGAGGAGGCGAGCGACGGGACGATCTTTCTCGACGAGATCGGCGATCTGTCGCCGGCGCTCCAGGCCAAATTGCTCGACGTTCTCGAGCGAAACGTCGTGCGCGCCGTGGGGTCGAACAAGGAGCGCGTGATGAACGCGCGCGTCGTCGCGGCCACTCATCGAAATCTGAGGGATCGGATCGCGAGCGGCCATTTTCGCGAGGATCTCCTGTATCGGCTCGACGTGGTCACGATCGAGCTGCCGCCGCTGCGACATCGCCGCGAAGACGTTCCCCCTTTGCTCGAGACGTTTTTGCGTCAGTCGCTCGCCCGACACGCAGGCTCGGTCGTCGAACGGTTTTCTTCGAGCGCCATGGCTCGGCTCCTCGACTATGGATGGCCCGGCAACGTGCGCGAGCTCGAACACCTCGTCGAGCGCACCGTGCTTCTCGGCAACAAGTCGGTCATCGAGGCCGCCGACCTTCCGCTCTCGCTCGCCGCGACGGCGGCCCCGAGCCTCGACTTCGGCCAAGCCGTGCTGCCGCTCCGCGAGATGCAACGCCAATACGTCGCGTGGGCGCACGACAAGTTGGGGGCCCGCAAGATGCTCACCGCCGAGGCGCTCGGCATCGACGACAAGACGCTCACGCGCTGGCTCACGCGCGAGCCCGGACCGTAGGTTCGTGAGATAGCTTCAGCGCTGGGTGCCGCCGTTCGGCGAATGGCGGATCGTCGATGCAGCGTGGAGCAGCCGGTCTTTCACGTCGAGCAGCCGCCTCAACGTGCTCGGCGGAGCGACCTCCTCGCCGGACAGCGAGTCGTGTTGAGACTGCTTGTCTCGTTCGTTCTCCCGATCGTGGCGTTCGTTCCGATGGACATTGCGAAGGTGCGCAACGACGAACTCGTTGACCGAGTCGGTCAATCGCTTCGCAGCGTCGACCGAGTCCTGCGCGAGCGCGTGAACCGCGTCGCCCGCCACGTCTTCGAGCGCGAGGATTTGCGTCTCGTAATCATCCCACTGGCGACGCGCTTCCATCGAGAGGAGGTGAAGTTCGAGGCGAACCTGCTCTCGGGACGAAAGGAGTGATTCGAGTGAACCGGAGAAGCCTTCAGCTGACGTCGTCATCAGTTCTTCACTCTTAGCACGAGGCGAGCCGGGCGCTCGAAACGCGTTGTGGCTCGCTCGTCAGGTCTGGTCGACGCGACCCACGCGTCTGATACCGTTGCCTTCGCGCCTCGTCCCCGTCGAACGTCCGATGCGCTCTTGAAACATTCCGATGCCCGAAGGAGATAGCCTCCATCACGTTGCTCGGCGACTTGCGCCGGTGCTCGTCGGCAAATCGTTGCGCGAGCTCCGTTTCGTGCGGCGCACCGACGACACGCGCGGCCTCGCCGGTCGCCATGTGACCGGCGTCGAGGCCAGAGGGAAAAACCTGCTCGTTCACTTCGAGGGCGGGTTTTCACTTCATATCCATTTGAAAATGAACGGCAGGGTCGCCATCTACCCGCGTGACGATACTCGCCGTCTGAACGAGTCTCGCGTGGTGGTGGTCCTCGACACCGAAACGCATCGGGTCGTTTGCGAGAGCGCGCCGATTGCCCGATTGTTGCGCACTTCCGACCTTTCCAAAGATTTGCATTTGCGAAACCTGGGTCCAGATCTGCTTGCGCCGGAATTCGACGTCATGGATGCGACCCTCCGACTCTCGCGGTGTGGCGAAACGCCGCTCGGCGAAGCCATCATGGACCAGAGCGTGATCGCGGGTATCGGCAACGTCTGGAAGAGTGAGCTTTGTTTCACGTGTCGCCTCGATCCGTTCGCTCCCGTCGCAGCGCACACGGCGGCCGAGCTCGAGTCAATGCTCGCCCTCGCGCACCGGCAGATGCGCGACAACGTCTACTGTCGCAAGCGGACCATCCCCGATCCGTTCAGCGGGAGCCGCTACGAACGAAAAACGCGCGTCGGGCGACGGCTCGGCGAAGGCGCGGTGTCGGTTTCCGAGCGCGCGGGGGAGCCCTGTTATGACTGCGGTGCGATCATCGCGGTGAAGAGGCAGGGCGCGACGCACCGGTCGACGTACTACTGCCCGGTCTGTCAGCCGGCGCGGGTCGTAACATGAGCGCGAGCGCCGGGCACGTCCGAGACGGCGCGCCGCTCGACGACGACGTGCCCCTCGCGTCACTCGGCCACGCGACGCGCGTGTGGTTCGAAGAGACGTTCGCGACGCCGACGCTCGCGCAGCGGCGGGCGTGGCCCGTCATTTTGGAAGGCAAGAGCACGCTTCTCGTCGCTCCGACCGGGTCGGGCAAAACGCTCGCGGCGTTTCTCTGCGCGATCGACCGGTTGCTCTTCACGCCCGAGCCGGAAAAGGCCGAGCGTTGCCGCGTGCTGTACGTCTCGCCGCTCAAGGCGCTCGTCATGGACGTCGAGCGCAACCTCCGCGCGCCGTTGGTCGGTATCGAGCGCACCGCCGAGCGCCTCGGCATTTCGCACCGCACCTTGGGTGTGGCGATGCGAACCGGGGACACCCCGGCCGCCGAGCGAGCGCGCTTCTCGAGAAATCCGCCGGATATTCTCATTACGACGCCCGAGTCGCTGTATCTGATGCTGACGTCTCAGGCGCGCGAGGCACTGCGCTCGGTGGACACCGTCATCGTCGACGAGATCCACGCCATGGCCGGCACGAAGCGCGGCGCGCATCTGTTCTTGTCGCTCGAGCGGCTCGAAGCGCTTCGATCGCCGAAACCGCCGCTCCAGCGCATCGGTCTCTCCGCGACGCAGCGCCCGCTCGACGAGATCGCGCGCTTGCTCGGCGGATTCGACGCCACCCCCGCCGCTCTTCGGGCGCGCGACGTGCACATCGCGGATGCGCGCGAAGATCGTCCTCTCGAGCTCAGTATCGAAGTGCCGATCGACGACATGGCGAACCTCCGGAGCTCGGAGCGACCGGGCGCGCTCCGGGAACACCAGGAAGGGGAGCCTCCGCGTTCGATCTGGACGTCCATCTACCCGCGCCTCGTCGAGCTCGTCCGTTCGCACCGTTCCACGATGGTGTTCGTCAACAATCGCCGGCTCGCCGAGCGTCTCGCGAACGCCATCAACGAGACCGCGGGCGAGCCGCTCGCGCGCGCGCATCACGGGTCCGTCGCGCGCGAACAGCGCGTGGAAATCGAAGATGCGCTGAAAGGGGGGACCTTGCCGTGCATCGTCGCGACGAGCTCGCTCGAGCTCGGCCTCGACATCGGCACCGTGGAATTGGTGGTGCAAATCGAGGCGCCGCCCTCGGTCTCTTCCGGCATTCAACGCATCGGGCGCGCGAATCATCGAGTCGGAGGGAACCCGAGAGGGACGCTGTTTCCCAAGCACCGGGGAGATCTCGTTGCGTGCGCCGAAGCCGCGAAACGCATGCGTTCGGGCGCCATCGAGGCCACGCATTATCCGAGAAGCCCGCTCGACGTCCTCGCTCAGCAGATCGTCGCGGCCGTCGCCATCGACGAGCAGATGACGGTCGACGACCTCTTTTCGCTCGTGCGCGGGGCCGCCCCGTTCGCAGAGCTGCCGCGGTCGACCTTCGAAGGCGTGCTCGACATGCTGTCGGGGCGCTACCCCTCCGACGAATTCGCCGAGCTCCGGCCGCGACTCACCTGGGACCGCGATCGGAACGTCCTCGAAGCGCGCAAGGGCGCGAAGCGGCTTGCCATCGTGAACGCCGGGGTCATTCCCGATCGCGGGCTATACGG
>DATBBD010000072.1:0-14260 GCA_036271175.1 Polyangiaceae bacterium
CTTGGATGTCCGGGACATGCCCCGCGCGCACCTCGCTCAGCATCGATTCGCGCTCGACGATCGTGATCTGACCGCGATGGCGCGCGGCGTTTTCGAGGAACGCGAGCCCGACGTGGGGTTTCAATGCGACGTGCAGATCGCCGGGCCAAATCAACGAACGGGGCTCGAAGATCACGGCGACCGGACGGTGGCGGGTTCCCCTCTGATACCTGAACAGGAACCCTTGTCGAATGCCGTGCCGCGCGACGCGATCGAGCGCGGCCCGCGGCGCGATATGGACGAATCGCATGAGAGCCCCCTCTTCCAGCCGAAGGAACGCTCAGAGCCGGGCCAGAAGCTCCGCCTTTTTGGTGTTGAACTCCTGATCGGACAAGACGCCTTTTTGATGAAGCGCGCCGAGCCGCTCGAGCGCCGTGAGGATCTCGTCGTGCGATTGGGGTGAGCCGGACGACGATGGCGCGTATTGCGGCGGCGGGGGCGTCGGTTGGTATTGCGGAACGTACGCAGGCGGCGGAGGCGGCTCCCACGCGGGCGGCGTTTGCAGCCCTTGCGGATGCACCAACGGCAAACTGTCGACGGTGAACGTCCCGAACTGACTCGAAAACGAGAGGGAGCCGCTCGGGCCTCCTTGTTGTTGCTGCACGCCGCCGATGTTGTGGTCGAGCGTGTTGTAGATCGTGATCTGTCCGTTGCGCGAGATGGCGAGCCGCTGCGACCCTGGAAAGTAGGCGTATCGAGAATCGTTTTGGCCGCCACTCGAGCTCGGGCTCCCGAGCTCCGACGGCCACCAGTTGTTTCCCGGAGCCGTGAAACCGTATGCACCGTTTTGCGGAGGCAACGGCAAAAATACCTGCTGATTCGCGAGCAGCGACGACAGTTCCGAGCAGAGTCCGCTCACGGTCGCCTGGAGCCCATGATTGAACATGTCCCCGACCATCGTCATACCGCCGCGCATCCATTGCCCGCCGCCGCCGAGCTCCGGATGATAAAATTGCGCCATCGATCCGCCGCCCGCCGACACTGCGAAGAGAAGCGTCTTCACGGCGTCGATGCTGACCCCGTAGCGTTGTGACAGATTCTGAACGGCGTGTTCGCCGGCGGAGGTGAGCGGTTGCATGGAAGAGCCTCGATCTGCGAGGACGGAGACCATTCCGTCGTCGAGGCGGCCAGCGTAGTGCCGTTCTGTTTCAAAAAAGAGACGCATTCGGCGAAACCCCACGCAATACCGAAATCCGTCGCTCGAGCAGGCACATCGCGCTCGCGACAATGCCCGCGGTGGCACGATGCTCGACGCCGTCATTCGGCGGCGCACCCGGTCCCCGCGTGGGCTAACATCGACGAATGAGCGAAGGTCGTGCGCGCTCGTCGTGGATCGCCTTCGCATCCTTGTGCGCCGCTTGCCACTCGAGCAATGCGACCACTGGGATGGTCGGTGATGCCGCGTCGATCGAATCGGGTGGGTCGAGCGGCGTTTCGTCGTCGGGTGGGACGACGGGCAGCGGCGGGTTCGGAGGGGGCGGCGCGACGAACAGCGGGGGCGAGCCCGCGACCGGTGGAACCTCCGCAGCAAGCGGCGTGGGCGGCGCGGTGAGCAACGGCGGAAGTGGCGGAAGCAACGCCAGCGGTGGACGCACCGGTAGCAACGGCGGAAACGGTGCGGCGACTACCGACGGCGGGAATCACGCGTCGTCGAGCGACGCCGGCACTTCGCCGTTCAAGGGCGTCGCCAATTCGCCGTGCGCAGCCCGCCAAGCGCTCGGCGTGTCCTGGTATTACAACTGGACGCAAACGGAGAACGAACCCTGTCCGAACGACAGTGGCGGCACGTTCGTTCCGATGGTGTGGGGCCACACGGGTTCGGAACAATCGGCGATGGGTATCGCGAACGCCGTCTCGTCGTTCGTGAGCAAGGGCGACGACTACGTCCTCGGGTTCAACGAGCCCGACAACGGGAGCCAGTCGAACATCTCGGTCGATACGGCGATCACGCTCCTTCCGTCGTTCGACGATCCGGCGATCCGCGTCGGCACGCCGGCGACTCAGGCGAACTCGTCCGGTCAGGCGTGGTTCAAGAGCTACATGGCGGACGTCGCGTCGAATGCGTCGCTACGCGCCGACTTCATCGCGATCCATTGGTACGGCTGGAACTCCGGCTCTTGCGACGCCGCGGCGTCTCAGCTCGAGAGTTACATCAAGTACGCCGAGGGGTTTTCCGGTGGTCGCCCGATCTGGCTCACCGAATGGGGGTGTCTGAACGACAGCGCGCCTACGGCCAGCGGCGTGGTCGATTTCTACCAAGGGGCGCTCGCCGTGTTCGCGCGTCACCCGCGCGTTCAGCGCTATGCCTGGTATCCCTGGTCGACCAACTGCGAGCTCAACGCCTCCGACGGGACACTGACCGATCTCGGCAAGGCGTATGCGTCGGCGCCGAGCACGAGATAGACAGGAGCGCGACGAGGCTCACCGACGCCGCCGCGCTCAAGTAGAGCCCGACCGGGAAGAGACCTCCGCGATTGGCGAGAGCTTGGGCCACGACGGGCGACAGCGCGCCGCCGAGAATGCCGCCGATGTTGAAGGCGAGCGACGCACCCGTGTACCGAACGCGCGCCGGGAACAGCGCCGGAAGCCAAGCGCCGAGCGGACCGTAGACGAACCCCATCAAGAGGAGCGCGAGCGACAAGAACGCGAAGATCAGCGCGAGCGATCCGCTTCCCATCAGCGGCGACAGCGAAAAGCCTGCAAACGCCGTCCCGATGCACCCGGCGACGAGAACGCTTCGCGGGTCGAATCGGTCGGACAGATACCCCGACAGCACGATGCCGAGGGCCATGAATAGAATCGCGCCGAGTTGCACGCCGAGAAAGGTCTCGCGCGGGTAACGGAGCACGGTGGTGCCGTAACCGAGCGCGAACGCCGTCGAGAGATAGAAGATCGCGTAACACGCGACGACCGCGAAAATGCCGGCGATGACCGGACGCGTGTGCTCGCGCAGCACCTCGGCGAGCGGGACGCGCGGCGGCGGAGCTTCGGCGAGCGCGCTCGCGAAGGCGGGCGTCTCGGTGATCTCGAGCCGAACCCAGAGCCCGACTCCGACGAGCAAGGCGCTGGCCAAGAAAGGAAGCCGCCAACCCCATGCTTGAAACTGTTCCGGCGTGAGCACGACGCCGAGGATCAGAAACAAGCCGTTGGACGCGATGAAGCCGACCGGCGCGCCGAGTTGCGGGAACATCCCGAAGCGAGCGCGATAACCCGGCGGCGCATTTTCGACGGCGAGGAGCGCGGCGCCGCCCCATTCGCCACCGAGTCCGAAGCCTTGACCGAATCGAAGCAAGCAGAGAAGGAGCGGCGCGACGGGTCCCGCGGTCCGGTACGTCGGCAAGAACCCGATCGCGAGCGTCGAGCCGCCCATCGTCAAGAGCGATGCGACCAGCGTCGATTTGCGCCCGATGCGATCGCCGTAGTGCCCGAAGACGCTCGCACCGAGCGGACGCGCGATGAACGCGATGCTGAACGTCGCGTACGCGCTGAGCAGCTGCGCCGACGGTGACGCCTTCGGGAAGAACAACGGCCCGAAGACGAGCGACGCCGCGGTCGCGTAAATGTAGAAGTCGTAAAATTCGACGGCCGTCCCGACGAGGCTCGCGAGCAAGATTCTCCGCGCGGGCATGACTCGCCGGGAGCCTTGCAGATCCGGACTTTGGTTGGCGAGGGTTTGTCGTGCGATGCTCGGTTCGTGCATTCGACGGCGCAGCGTTCCGTGTCGCTCACTCGGCTCCTTTTTCGCTACGCGCTCTCGGCGGTCATGGTCGGCATCGGCGTCCTCCATTTCGTCGCAGCCGACCTGTTCGCGCAGATCGTCCCGCCGGCCCTCCCCGCGCCGCACGTGCTCGTCTGGCTCTCCGGCGTCATCGAGATCGCGCTCGGCGTCGCGCTCGTTCCGTTGCGAACGCGACGGCTCGCCGGCTACGGTCTCGTCGCGCTCTACGTGGCCGTTTTTCCCGCAAACCTTTACATGGCGCTGTCGAACGTCCAGATCCACGGCTTGCCGTCGTGGATCGCGCAGCCTTCACCCGCGGCGTTGTTCCTGCGCTTGCCGTTTCAGCTCGTCTTCATGGCTTGGGCGCTCTGGGTGTCGCGAGCGCCTTAGTGGGGACGCGGACGAGCCTACCCGCTTTGCGGCATCTGCCCGACACACGTGTACATGCCCTGGAACGCGCACTGGCCGCTCGTGCATTGGCCGAGTCCGCATTCGTCGTCCGACTGACAGCTCGAGAACGGCGGCTTCTTCGCGACGCACTCGCTCGTCGTCGCGTCGCAATAATATTGGAAACCGCACGCCAGCGTCGGACTGCAGGAAGCGCCCGCGACGTCTCGGCCGCCGTTGGGATCCGGAACGGTGTGGCACGTGCCGTCGGGGTCGCACGTGAGCCCCTGATCTTGGAAGCAAAAGAGACCCGCCGCGCCCGTGAGGCCGTAGCACTGCCCCTGGACTTCCCCCTGCGTCCCCGTGCACGTCCCGACGCAAGGATCGCCGGCCTTCGCCGCCGGAGTGGCGAGACAGACGCCGGGTATGCCCGTGCATGTCGCAGGCGGAACGCAGTCGCTCGGCTCGTTACACACGCCACCGGCGGGGACCGTACCGACCAGGAGATCCCAGCTGCACGCGTGATTGGTGGTGCCCGTGTAGCCGCAGGTCTGCGCGGCTTGTTTCAAGTAATTCACGCACTCGGCGCCGCCCGCGGGATCGTAGCGGCGGAGGCCCGCCTGGGAGAGAATCACGGCCAACTCTTCGCTCGTGGACGTCAGACAAGAGACGTGGTCGAAGGCGATCCCGGCCTGGCTGCAACACGACACGTAGCCGTCGCAGAACGCGTGCGCGGCGGCGTCCGGAAGGTCGCCGGAGGCGATCGAAGCGACGGCCGGCGGTTTTTTTTCGGGAGTGGGCTGGAGCGTCTCGCCGCCGCAGCCCAGGGCCGCGAAGAGCACCCACACGGCGATGGACACCGTACGAACGACGGCGCCGACGCAAGTGGGTTGCCGCGCTCCACTTATCATCGACGGAGGTTAACACGTCGCGCGCCGGAAACGTCTCCGACGTCGAAGACCGTCCGTCAATTCGCACGCCTGGTGCGGGCAGGTCCGTTCATAATGGCCTCATGAGTCCGGTAAAGGTTCCCACGAGAGTTGGTCCGCGGTATCCGCACGTCGTCGCGCTCTTCGGCGCGACGGGAGATCTCGCGCGACGCAAGCTGCTCACGGGCTTGTTCCATCTGTCGAGCGCGGGGTTCATCCCGGGCTGCAAGATCGTCGGCATTTCGCTCGATGAAATGGACGCCGACGGCTTCCGGAAATTTGCGCGCGCCGCGGTCAACGAGTTCTCGACGCGGAAAACCATCGAGGACGACTGGACGGCGTTCGCGGCCAATCTGGATTACGTGCCGCTGAACGCCGGAGCGGCGGCGCTGAAAGCCGCCGTCGACAGAGCCGAAGCGACGTTCACCGGCGAGACGCGACGCCTCCATTACCTGAGCGTGCCGCCCTACGCCGCGCTCTCCGCGGTCAAGACGCTCGGCGAGGCGAACCTCGTCGAGCGCTCGCGCATCATCATGGAGAAGCCGTTCGGGACCGATCTCGCGACGGCGGTGTCGCTCAACGCCGAGCTGCATCAGGTTTTCAAGGAAGAACAGATCTTCCGGATCGATCACTTCCTCGGCAAGGAGCCCGCGCAGAACATTCTCGCGTTCCGGTTCGCCAACGGGCTCTTCGAACCGATCTGGAACCGCAACTTCATCGATCACGTGCAGATCGACGTCCCGGAGACGCTCGGGCTCGGCAAGCGCGCGAGCTTCTACGAAACGGTGGGCGCGTTCCGCGACATGGTCGTCACGCACCTCTTCCAGATCCTCGGGTTCATGGCGATGGAACCCCCGACGTCGCTCGAACCGGGTCCGATCAGCGAGGAGAAGAACAAGGTCTTCCGCAGCATGCTCCCGATCCAGCCGACCGACGCCGTGCGCGGTCAGTACATCGGCTACCGCGGCGAAGAAGGCATTCACCCCGAATCGGACACCGAGACGTTCATCGCGCTGAAGTGCTTCATCGACAACTGGCGCTGGGCGGGCGTGCCGTTCTATTTGCGCACCGGAAAGCGACTCGCCGAAGGGCAGCGCATCATCTCCATCGCGTTCCGCGAGCCGCCGAAGAGCATGTTCCCGGCGGGCTCCGGCGTGGGCGCGCAAGGGCCGGACCACTTGACGTTCGACCTCGCCGACGCTTCGAAAATGTCGCTCTCGTTCTACGGCAAGCGCCCGGGCCCCGGCATGCGGCTCGACAAGTTGAGTCTACAGTTCGCCATGCACGACACCGGTCTCATCGGCGACGTGCTCGAAGCGTACGAACGGCTGATCCTCGACGCGATGCGCGGCGATCACACCTTGTTCACCACCGCCGACGGCATCGAGCAACTCTGGGAAAAATCGACGCCCCTGCTCGAAACGCCGCCGCCCGTTCGCTTCTACGCGCCCGGCTCGTGGGGCCCGAACGTGATCCACCAACTCATCGCGCCCCACGCCTGGCGCTTGCCGTTCGAACGCGTCTGGCGCGACCCGAGTCGCCCGAACAACTGACGCGCCGAGAGCCCGGCAGGGAATCGAACGGCGCCCGTACCGTTAGTGGAACGAAAGCCGCGCTGCGGCTACACTTTGCCGGTGCAAGGTGGCCTGCCCAAATGGGCCGTCGACGACCGAACCTCTATCGAGGCGGAAGCGGCCCCATATCGTGATCTGACGCCCCAAGAACGCGCGCGTCATCTGGCTGCTGCTTGTCGTGCCGCGGCGCGCCTCGTCCTGGCTCGTTCCGACGCCCGCGCCGCGCTCGAGTACGTCGACCCCTTGCCGAACAGCACCGTTACCGCGCTGGCACGCCTCAGAAATCTGGAGCGCAACCGCCGAAGGCGATGAACGTGTCGGATCCTGTGGACCCGCTGTCACTCGGGCTCGCGCTGAGTCGGGCATTCGAGCGAACCAAGGTTCCGTATGCACTCGGTGGCGCGCTCGCCTACGGCGTGTGGGCGGTGCCGCGAGGCACCGTCGACGTCGACATCAACGCTTTCGTCCACGAACCAGAGCTTCCTGGTGTCTTCGAAGCGTTGGACTCGCTCGGCATCGGATACGACCCCGTCGAAGCAACGCGAGCAAGTCGCGACACTGGTCTTTTCGTCGTGCGCCACTCCGGGTTCCGGATCGACGTCTTCACCCCAGCATCCCGTTCTCGTGGGAAGCGCTACGCACACGGGTCACCGTCGCCATCGACGGCCAGGACTACTGGTTCCTCTCCGCCGAGGCTCTGTCGGTCTTCAAGCTTCTCTTTTTTCGCGGCAAAGACCTCGTCGACCTCGAGCGGCTCGTCGCGGTGCAGGGCAACCGACTGGATCGCGCCTACGTGCGCCAGCAGATCGCCGAGATCATGGGAGAGGACGACGAACGAACGCGAGCGTGGGATCGAATCGTCGGCGCGACTGGATCGTGATGCGTTCGTCACTTTTCACCATGTCCCTTGCCGACGATGATTTTCCACGAATCATCGACGCTCCACGTCGCGGCGACGTGCGGCGGGTGATGGCACGTCGCCGCGCACAGGGTCTTCGGAGGGCTCGCGATGATGAGCGATTTGTCCGTGGGGTGGTCTTCGTGACGTGAACCGGGGCCGTGACAGACCTCGCACTGGACGTCCTTGAGACCGTCGACGTGAGTGACGGTCGTACCGCCCGGCTTTTCGTAGCCGGTGACGTGGCAAGAGACGCAGTCGAGGTTGAACTCCTTGTGTTCGTCGGAGAGCGTTGCGTACGCGTGCGAGTGCGGCGTCTTTTGCCAGAACTTGTACGCCTCGTCGTGGCAGTTCGCGCACGCTTCGATGCCGATGTACGACGACTCGCCCTTGGCGGCCGGCGTCGGCACCTTGTTTTTGAACGCTTCCTTGTTGTAATCGTTGACGCGCTGGTAATAGTCCGAGAGGAGCCCCTTCATGCTGGCGTCTGTGCCGAGGCGCTCGCGCACTTCCTGGAGCCGGTAACGAAAGAAACTGCCGTCAGGGGGCGTCTGGGTCGCAGGGATCTTCGCGAGCTCGTCTTTCAGCCGCGACAGGTCTTTGCGGCGCGCGTCGAGGTCGGCCGCGGCGGCGCCGTGCGACTCGCCGTCGCGAATACGGCTGTCGAGCTCGCTGATCCGCGCGGTGAGGCTCTCTTTGCGCTCCTCGTCGGCGATGCCGGTGCCGTCCTTGAAGTCGAAATTGCCGCGCACGAACAGGTCGACGACGGCGATCGCCTGCAAGTGATTCGGAGCTTGCACGACCAAGGTGTCGCCGATGAGGGTCGGCGGCATCTCCGCGTCGTTGCCGTCGCCTTGCTCGAAGGATTTACCGACGACGAACACGTCGAAGCCGGGCACGGCGTCGGCGAGCCGCACCGCGCGGCCGCGATCGGCGGCGACCAACGCAACCGTCACCTCCGCGCCCTGTTTTTTCAGATCCGCGAGCGCCCGTGCGAGCGCCGCCTGGGCGTCCCCGACGACGACGCCGGGCGGCGCGCCGAGCGGGCTCTCCGGGTCGCTCACGCCGGCGAGACCGAGCTTCACGCCGTTCACGTCCATGACTCGTGTCGACTTCGCGCCGTCCGTCGCGCCGCTGAGGTTCGATGCCAGCACATCGGCGCGCGACGTCTTCTGCAGCGACGAGAGCTCGTCGACGCCGAGCGCCCAGTCGTTCGCGCCGGGAGCCCACGCCGACAAGCCGAGCGCCGCAAACGCGCGCGAGAGCGCCTCGGCTTTCCATTGATCTTGCGTCTTGCGCGCCGGATCGATCGTCGGGTTCATGAAGAGCATCGGACCCGCGGCGAGCACGACGGCGTGGGGCGCTTCCTTCGCGCCCGCGGCGACGAAGGCCGCGGCGTGATCGATGCCGCCGAGCATGTCTTTCGTGCAACCGCACGGCTCGATGGCGCCCGCGGTGGTCGAGAGCAGGTAGAGACGCAACGTCGGCGCGACGCTCGCGTCGACGGCCCGCGCCGGCTGCCGGTGACACGAGGCCGCGAACGCGGCAGCACCGAGCACGACGACGAAGAGCCGAGAGAGAAGCTTCGGGCGCATGAAAAAATGAAGCCGGCGAAGGCGAGGCCTAGTGCCTCGATTCACTAGAATCGAGGCACCGCGAGAGAAAGAGTGGACGAGTCAAATGTGTACTTTGCAAGGGAATTTCGATGCCCTCCCTCATGCGGGGGCGTCGGAATTCCCACCGCTACGATGGACTCGTCCTACTAGGGGCGCGGCGCGAACGGCAAGATGCTCTTCAGATCCTCGTCGTTGAAGCGGAGGTTCAGACCCACGAAGTAGTCGCGCCGATCGTAGCTCAAGATGTCGTCGACGCCGCCGAGAAGCCAGAGGCGCTTCACGAAGGCGTAGCTCAAGAACACGCGCCACCTCGGGAGCACGGTTTCGCCGAAGCCGAAGAAGTCCTGGACCAGCTCGAGGCGGTCGTCGAGCACGACGAAATCGAGGCCGACGCCGCCCGTCGATTCCTTGATGCCGAACCGGCCGACCAGGGGACCGACCCGCTGAGCGAACTGCAAGCTGAACCGGAAGGTGTTGCTGGTGACGCTACGAATCTCGCGGTACTGGCCGGGCTCGTTGGGGTTCGTAGTCTGGACGTTGATGTCCTGGATGCTGGTGTTGCCGCGCGGGTCGTTCACGATCTCGAACGAGTAATACTTGTCTTCCCGCGGCTGGAGACGGAGCTCGACGAAGCTCTTCACGGTCTGCGCGCGGAACTGGAAGTCGCTCCGGAGCGAGACGATGGTCTGGAGCCGCGAAATGCCGCCGACGAATTCCCCGACGCCCTCGGCGACGCCCTGCACCTCGTTGATGAGCTTATCGTCTTTGGTGAGTTTGCCGATCGTGCCTTCGCCGCGATCGATGCGGCCGGTCACGTCCTCGAGATTCGACAGGGTCTTTTCGAGGTTCGTGCTCGCGCGGTTCACCTTGTCGACGATTTCGCGCACCTCGCCGGTTTGGTTGGGTTTGCCTTGCTCGTTCTTGGCGAGGAGGTCTCGAATCTGGTTGGTGCTCTCGCGCACGTTGTCGAGGATGCGATCGACCTGGGGCGCGCCCTTCTCGGTGATGGTCTCGACCGACGTCAGGATGTTGCGGATCGAGTCTTTGTTCTCGCGGACCGTCTGATTCAGGGCTTCCGTCACCTCGGCGAGGTTCGACAGAATGTCCTTCATGTTCTGCGTACCCTGATCGGTGCCGATCGCGTTCGCGAGCGCGCCGGCGACGCGGTCGATCTTCTCGGCGATCTTCGACATGTTGCGGAGGAGCTCGTCGGTGGTCGCCGCCTCGATGACGTGCTTCACCTCGTCGCCGTCGTGCAAGGTGCGGAGCCCCTGCGTCCCCGGCGCGATCGCGATGTAGTACTCGCCGAGGAGGCTCGAGCTCGACTTGATGACCGTCGCGTCCTCGTAGAGCGTGACGTCGGGGCGGATGCGCATGTCGATGCGCGCGCGACCGAGCTCGAGCCGGATGCTCTGGATGGTGCCGACGCCGATGCCCGCGACGCGAACCTGGGAATTTTGGGCGATCCCGCTCGCGTCGGCCATGCGAACGAAGACCGTGTACCCGTGCTCGCTCCCGGCCGTCTTGTTCACGAACCGGTAGATGAGGTAGCCGAGAACGACCATGACGACGGTGAAAGCCCCGACCTTCGCGGCAAGCGTGAACCGTCTCATCGTCGCTCGGGCGAAACTACCAGGGGACGCCCCCCCGGTCGACTCAAGGGTTCGCCTCGTTCCGCTTTATCTCGCCTTCGCCCACTGCGTCGCCGTCGCCGCGGTCGCCGTCGCCATTGCGAGCGCCGCGCTCCTTTGTTCTTGCGCACCGGCCACCGGCGAGCGTCCGGGTCCGAATGGCGTCAGAGAAGGCGCGGGGCGGTCGCCCGGCGACGCGCGCGCTCGCCCTTCGGCCACGGTCGCCGAGACGTGGTCGTTCCCGCGTGAGACGCGCTCGCCGTCCCCTCGGGCGGAGGCGGGCGACTTCGCGTATTGCGGCGAAGGCGACGTCGCGCTCGACCGCGTCGCGACACGTCTCGCGCGGCGCGAAGCCGAAGGCGCGCCGCCTTACGACACCGAGCGATTGTCGTTCGTGCTCCGCGCCGAAGGAGAGCCGCACGTGTGGCCACACTCCTGGACACTTTCCGGTTCGAGCCTCGACGTCGGGGATGCACGGGCGCGGCTCGAACGGTGGCTCGCGACATTTTCCGATGGCGGAACGCGGCGCTGCGGCGTGGCCTCGACGCACACCGAGCACGGCGCCGCCGTCGCCGCGGTGGTCGTCGACGCGCACGCCGATCTGTCGTCGCTTCCGATGCGCGCGCACCTCGGGCAGTGGCTCGTGCTCGACGCGAAGCTCCTCGTTCCGGCGAGCGCGGCGAAGGTCGTGCTCCTCGGACCGCGGGGCGCACCGCGAAACGTGCCGACGACGCTCCACGACGGCGACGTGCGCGCGTCGTTCTCGGTCGATCGCGCGGGCGTTTGGACGGTGCAAGTGCTCGCGAACGGCGACGGCGGCCCGCGTCCGGTGCTCGAGGCGCTGCTCTTCGTCGACACGGTCCCCACCGACCCGACGACCTCGGGCAGTGTGCCAGGAGAAGAAGCCGCCGAAGGAGCACCCGATGAGCGACTCGCCGTGATGCGGATGGTGAACGCGGCGCGCGAGGACGAATCGATCGCGCCGCTTTCACCGAACCCCGAGCTCGACGGGCTCGCCCTCGCGCACGCCAAGGCCATGCAGGCGAGCCAGCGCCTCGCGCACGACGCGGGCGACGGTGACCCATCGAAGAGACTCGCCGGAGCGGGCCTCACGCCACGGCGCTTCGGTGAAAACGTCGCGCACGCGACGACGGTCGAGCGCGCTCACCGGATCCTGTGGCAGAGCCCTTCCCATCGCGAGAACCTCGTCGACCCCGGGTTTCGGAGCCTGGGCGTCGGCGTCGTCGACGGTTCGGACGGGGTGTGGGTGTGTGAGCTTTTCGCGGATTTTGCCGCTGCTGGAACGACACCGACCGTCTCCGCACCGATGGAGTGACGCCCCGCGTGACTCCGCGCTTTCAAAGGGCATCGCGGGCAGGGTAGCGTCCGTCTTCGTGAATCAATCGACGAGCCAAGCCGCTTCGGCGCGACGCCACCGACGCTTCCTCGCGCTGCTCGCCGCACTCGCCACCGCGATCGGCAGCACGCTGCTCGGCGGAACGGCGCGAGCTCAACAGTCGACGTTTTATCTCGATCGACTTCAAGTCTCGGGCAACCCCGACGACGGGCTCGTCGTCTGGCGACCGTACCTTCCGGAAAAGACGCGCTTTTACGCGGCCCTCGCACTTGGCTACACGCTGAATCCGCTGCACGCCGGCGCGATCACCGACAATCAAAACGTTCAGGACGAGATCTCGAATCCCGTCCAGAACCAGCTCATCGGTCACCTGGAGGCCGGAGGCGAATTCTCTGGCCGCTTCGCGGTCGGCATTTCACTCCCGATCACCATCGCTCAAGGTGGCGGCGCCGATCCCGCGCGTTTCGGCGTCGGCAACGGCCTCGATCGGTCGGCGCCGGTCGTCGATGATCTGCGACTCAACGGCCGCGTGAAGGTCTACCAAACCGACAACGGAAAGCTGCAGCTCGGCGTCGGCGCCGCGATCTGGCTTCCGACCGGAAATGCCGTGTCGTTCGGCGGTGACGATCAGGTCACGGCGCACATTTACGGTTCCGCCGAGTACAACTTCGGAGACTTTTTCGTCGCGGGTCAAATCGGTCCGCACTTCCGTCCGAACCGCGGCATCTTCGGCACCGAAGGCGCGCTCGACGTCGGCTCCGAGTTGCGCTGGGACGGCGGCATCTTCGTGCCGTTGCGCCAGGGGGACGTACGCCTCGGCGGCTCACTCTGGGGAACGACGGGAATTCAGACCGGAGAGCACACCGGACAATCGACGTTCTTCAACGGCAAGAACACCGACATCGAGTGGCTCGGCGAAGTGCGCGTGCTCTTCGACAAAAAGGATCGCCTCTACTTCTCGGGCGGTGGCGGAACGCGGCTCTCGAGCGGCTACGGCGCTCCGGATCTGCGGCTCATCGCGATGCTCGGCTGGTACGGCACGCTCCTCGACTTCGGCCCGGGCCAGGTGAAACGGCAGTATCGCCCACCGCCCGACGTCGAGATGCACGACAAGGACACCGACGGCGACGGCTACCCCGACGACATCGACTTGTGTCCGACGGAAAAGGAAGACGGCAAACCGCCGGATCCGACCGACGGATGCCCCGCGCCGAAGGATCGCGACGGCGACGGCATCCCCGACGACGCCGACAAGTGCCCGGATCAGCCCGAGGACAAGGACGGCATTCAAGACTCCGACGGCTGCCCGGAGACCGACGCCGACGGCGACGGCATTCCGGACACCGAAGACGCTTGCCCGCTCCTCCCCGGCGACAAGAGCCCCGATCCGAAGAAGAACGGGTGCAAGGTCCACAAGCAGATCGTCGAAACCGAAAGCGGCATTCAGCTCCTCGATCCGATCCAATTCGACACCGGACGGAGCACGATCAAGTCGGTGTCCTTCTCGATCCTCGACGAGGTCGTCGACGTGCTGAAGTCGCGCCCCGACGTCCGCATGGGCGTGTACGGCAACACCGACAGCAAGGGCGCGCACGACATGAACGTGCGCCTCAGCAAAGATCGCGCGGCCGCGGTCGTGCGCTATCTCGTCTCGAAGGGCGTCGCCGCCAATCGCCTCGAGTCGGACGGCTTCGGACCCGACAAGCCCATCGACACGAACGACACCGACGAAGGCCGCACCAAGAACCGCCGCGTCGAGTTCAAAGTGCTGCAGTAACGAAAACGTCGCGCCGCACCGCGGTTACCCTGAGCGAAGCGAATAGCAGGGGGACTGCCCCGAAGGGGCAAGGGGGGCGGGCACGCCCCCCAAGAACAATCTCACGACGGCAGAGTCCGCCTGGCAATCCGGCGCGGGCAGGCCCCATCACGCGACGACAGAGGCGTCGTGAGATTGGTTTCTGGGGGGCGTGCCCGCCCCCTGCAGCTCGCTTCGCGAATGCTCCCCCCCGGTATTCGCTTCGCTCAAGGTAACCGCTTCGCGACGTTTGACGCTTCGCGACGTTGGCCGCTCGCGATGTCGAGTCGTCAGTGTCCGCCTCTGGGGGTGTGGG
>DATBBD010000073.1:0-5065 GCA_036271175.1 Polyangiaceae bacterium
TTCGAGCTCGCCGAAAGCTACGGCGTCAATCGCTTCACGGTGCGCGAAGCGATGAACAAGCTCGAGCAGATGCGGCTCATCGAACGGTTCCCCGGCCGGGGCACCGTCGTCCTCGATTACAGCGAGCACGCCAACGTCGACGTCATCGAAGACCTGGTCTTGAGCGGCGACGGGCGAATAAACCCGTTCGTCATGAGCAACCTGCTCGAAGCCGCGCGAATGTTCTGCTCCGAGATCGCGGCGCTCGCGGCCGAGCGCCGGAACGAGTCGGACCTCGCCAAGCTCGAAGGGCTCGTCGGCGAGATGCGGTACGAGCAGCGCGTCTCGAGAATCTCGGCTCTCGATTTCGAGTTTCAGTGGGCGCTCGCCGGCGCGGCCGGAAACATCGTGCCGCGGCTCGTGCTCAATTCGCTCCGCGGCCTCTTAACGAAGTATGCCCCCTTCCTCGAGACGCTGTATCTGGCGCCCGACTCGATCGTGGACGGGTATCACCACGTGGTCGACTCGATCCGCCTCCGCGACGCGGAGCGCGCCCGCAGCTTGGTCCGGTGGATCTGGATCTGGCGGCATCAGCGCTTCGTCGACTTCCTGAGTCAGTTCGACAAGAGCGCCCTGCCCGCGACGTGACATCTCTCGCCGACGGCCCTCCGGGCCCGAGGCAAAAAGGGTCCTTGGGCCCGTGTAGTCAGCAACATCGAAAGAATCGGAGAGCAGCACATGGCAACAGCCAAAGAGTTGATGGACAAGGCGAAGGAACAGATCGCGTTGAAGAAGGATCAGGCGAGCTCGATCGGCGCCATCTACAAGTTCGTGCTCGACGGCGACGGTGGCGGCACGTTCATCATGAACCTCAAGGACAATCCCGGCGTCACCGACGGCGACGGCACCGCTCAGTGTACGATCAAGATGGCGGCCAAGGACTATGTCGACATGGTCGAAGGCCGCGCCAATGGTCAGCAGCTGTTCTTCACGGGCAAGCTGAAGATCGAAGGCGACATGGGTCTCGCGATGAAGCTCCAGAAGCTCACCGAGATGATCAAGTAGTCGGCGTTTCGCGCGAGAGCGGGCACATTCGACGAAGGTCCGTGCCCGCCAGCGCGATGAGCGTCGTGGCCGATGGCGGTGGCCCGAGCCGGCGATCCGGTAGTATCCTCTCCGGTCACGGAAGCGAAACACACCGCTCGCCCTCGATGACCGACCTCAAAAAGACGCTTCAGGACGGCACGCCGGCCCAGGTCGACGCGACTCGTCCCGACGCGAGCCGGCATCCCGCGCCACCGCGCTCCGCTCCCGAGCCGAGCCGGTCGGACGCCGGCAAGCCGGCTTCGACGGATCTGCCGCCGTCGCGGACTTCGGACGAGCTCACGCGGAGCCGGCCCCCCGAGGGGCGGCGGACGCCCGATGCGCGGACCCCCGCGCAAGGGCTCACCACCGAGCTCCCCGAAAACGCGACCGGGTGGATGCTGAGAGCCCGCCGAATGTCGCTCGCGCTCGAGCAAGCGATCCGGGACGGGGCGGCAAGTCCGACACTCGAAGCGTCGATCGAGCGCGCCTTCGCGGCGTGGGAGCTCGACGGGTCGGGCGACAAGCGGATCGCGCACGTCGCCGGATTGATTCAGAACGCACACGCCGCGCTCCGAGACACCGCACCCGCGGACCTCGAACGCGCTTATCAAGAATGCGCACAAGTACTCTGGGCTGGGTTACCTCGTCGAGCGAAGTCGAAACAAGATCTCGCGGGCGTCGCGCAGATCGTTCGCGTGCTGCGCGCCGAGGCCGACCCGTGGGCGGCGGTGGTGGAAGCCACCGCAACGATCTTGGGTTGGACGGACGCCGCCCGCGCCCACGCCGCGCAGGCCGTCCGCGTCGCGATCCTCTCCGAACGCTCGGACGTCTAGGGTCACCGTGAGCGTCGACGACCTACGGAAGCGCATCGATGCGCTCGACGACGAGCTGCTTCGCTTGATGAACCAGCGCGCGAAGCTGACGCAGCAGATCGGCAAGGGGCGGAGAAGCGCCGCGCTGCAGACGCACGACCCGGAGCGCGAGACGGAAATCTTCACGCGGCTCGAGGAGCGCCTCACGAAGATGCGCGGCGCGATCTTTCCGGTCACCGGCGTCCGTCCGGTGTTCCGCGAGATCGTCAGCGCGTGTCTCTCGATCGACGAGAAACTGAGCGTCGCGTATTTCGGCCCCGCCGGTAGCTTCACGCATATGGCCGCTCAGAGCGCCTTCGGTATGGCCGCGCGCTACGTCGACGGCGCGACGATCCCGGCCGTCTTCGACGCGGTCGCCGGCGGCACGACCACGTACGGCGTCGTGCCCATCGAAAACTCGACGGAGGGCGGCGTGTCGTACACCCACGACTGCTTCCTCGAGGCCGACGTGATGATCCGCGGCGAGGTCTTGCTCGACGTGAACCAGTGCCTGCTCGCGCGCCACGACGACGTTTCTCGCATCGAGCGCGTCTATTCGCACCCGCAAGCGCTCGCGCAGTGCAAGGAGTGGCTCGCCAAGCACCTGCCGCGCGCTCAATACGTCGTGTCGCTCTCGACGAGCAGCGCGGCGCGCGAGGCCGCGGTCGACGACACCGCGGGCGCCATCTCGAGCCGCCTCGCCGCGGAACTGAACGGCCTCATCGTCATCCGTAGCGGCATCCAGGACCGAAAAGAGAACGCGACGCGGTTCGTCGTGCTCGCCAAATCGGACGCGCCGCCGACCGGAAACGATCGGACGTCGATCGTCTTTTCGACGCGCGACAAACGCGGCGCACTCCGGAGCGTGCTCGAGATCTTCGACGCGGAGAAAATCAATCTGTCGCGCATCGAATCGCGTCCGCGGCGCGGCGAACGCTGGCAATACGTTTTCTTCACGGATCTCGAAGGTCACCGCTTCGACGCGAACGTCACTCGCGCCCTCGCCCGCCTCGAGGCGAAGTGCGACATGGTCCGCGTGCTCGGCAGCTACGCGCGCTCTACTTGATTTCGAGCAGCTCTATTTCGAACTTGAGCGTCGCGTCCGGCGGGATCTTCGGCGGCGAGCCGTTCTTGCCGTAGCCGAGCTCGGACGGGATCGTCAGGTTCCGGATGCCGCCCTTTTTCATGCCCACGACGCCCTGGTCCCACCCCTTGATGACCTGACCGCCGCCGAGCGTGAAGTCGAACGGCTCGCCGCGATCGCGCGAGCTGTCGAACTTCGTGCCGTCGGTGAGCGTGCCCACGTAGTGCACGAACACGTGGTCACCGGTCTTCGCCGCAGGTCCCGTGCCGACTTTCACGTCGTCTTTGACGAGCCCCGGCGAGGCGGTCGCGCTCGGCGCGGGCGCTGCGGCCGTTTCCGCCGGAGCCGGCAACGTCGGGCGTGACTCCGGTTCGGGCACGCGGTTCTCACAAGCGATCGGAGAAACGAGCGCTCCAGCGAGCGCGGCACGGACGATGAATTTCATGACGCCCGTTTACCAAAGACTCGGCCGAAGGACACTCACAGTTCTCGAGCAGCGGAACCGGGTTGAGCTGTAGACTCCCACGGTGCCCCGCCGCCGGACTTTGCTCGCCGCGTCACTCACCGTCGTAGTGCTCGCCGTGCTGGGCGCGGTGTTCATCGGCGCGCGCCCGACCACGCCCGGCGCCTTGCCCGGCGCGCCGCCCGCGCCTTCCGCTCACGGGAAGACCGCCGCGGAAGGCCGATTGCCGATGATCGACACCCACGTGCACCTTCAGCCCGATGGTGGACCGCGCCTGCTCGCGCTCATGAAGAAATACGGGTTCGACCACGTCGTGAACCTCTCCGGCGGAAATCCCCTCGGTGTCCTTCCGGCTCAGCTCGCCATGGCGAGCACCCTCGGTGGGCGCGTGACGGAGTTCACGACGCTCGGGTACGAGCAGTCGCAGCGCCCCGGTTACGGCCAGCGCATGGCTCAGCTCGTTCGCATGGGTCACGACATGGGCGCCAAGGGTCTGAAGATCGCGAAGGCGCTCGGCCTCGGCATGCGCGATCCCGACGGGCGGCTCATTCCCGTCGACGACCCCGAGCTCGACGTCGTGTTCGAAACCGCGGGCGAGCTGAACATGCCCATCGCGATCCACACCGGCGACCCGCGCGCATTTTGGCAACCCGTCGACGAACACAACGAACGCTACGCCGAGCTCAAGGCGCACCCCGGTTGGGCGATCTACGGGCGCAAAGACGTCCCGTCCTTCGACGAAATGGGGGCCGCGCTCGAACGCCGCATCGCGCGCCACCCGAAGACGAAATTCATCTCCGTTCACTTCGGCAACTGCGCGGAAGACATCGATCGCGTCGCGACCATGATGCGCAAATACCCGAACATGTATATCGACACCGCCGCCCGCATCCCCGAGATGGGCCGTCACCCCGTCGAGAAACTCCGCGCGTTCTTCTTCGAATTTCAGGATCGCATCCTCTACGGCTCCGACCTCGGCATCAGCGCCGAGCCCGACCCGTTGTTCCTCGGCTCGTCCGGCCCCAACCCGCCGACCCCCGCCGAAGAAGATCTGTTCTTCAACGCCACCCACCGCTTCTTCGAGACCGCCGACACGAACTTCCCCGGCCCCACTCCCATTCAAGGTAGCTGGACCATCAACGGCATCCATCTCCCCCGCGACATCCTCGCGAAGGTCTACGCGAGGAACGCCATGGCGCTGATCGGGATCGATTTGCCGACGTTGGTTCAGTAGTAAGAGCGTGGGTAGGGGTTGAGGGAGGGAGAGGGCTGCTTCGCGGTGGCTCGCGTGCACCAGTATTGTTCGAGTGTGACTACCGGCGAGCCCGGCGCGGGTCGCTTGCAGCGCCAAAGCGTCGCAAGACCTCTCCAGTAGATCCGACCTACAGAACTCCCCCCTCAATTCATACTCGCCGTAAACAACACCGCCGGACAAAACACCGTGTGCGACCAGTGCACGCTCTGGACGCTGTTATCGTCGTCGCCGCCGACGAAGCCCATCGAGAGGCGGGCGAGCACGCCGAGGCCCCAGTCTCTTCCGACCCACCATTCGTCGCCGAAGCCGACCATGAAACCGAAACCGGTCGCGGTTTGTCCGTAGGG
>DATBBD010000074.1:0-7559 GCA_036271175.1 Polyangiaceae bacterium
TGTCGCCGACGATTTTGCCGCGCGCGTTGTTGCGATAGAGCGCTCGTCCGACGACCGCGTCGCGGCCTTTCTCGGCGCAGGTTTGCTCGGTTTCACCGACGCCGCTCGCTTCCGGAATCGTGTAGATGCCGTACGGCATCATCGACGAAACGGCAGTTTTATAGCCGAATCCGAAGGCGTGGCAGATGGCGACGCGGCCTTGCTCCATCGACACCGACGCGAGCGCCGGAAACCCGATCACGTCGCCGGCAGCGACGATGCCCGGCGCGGTGGTCGCAAACCGCTCGTCGACGTGAACGTAACCGCGGTTGTCGATGCTGACGCCCACCTTGTCGAGCCCGAGCCCTTCGGTGTTGCCGACGCGCCCGGCAGCGTAGAGGAGCTGGTCGCACGTGAGCTTCGAGCCGTCGGAGAGATCGAGCGCCACTTCTTCGCCGCTTCGCTTGATGTTCGACCAGCGCACGCCGTGCCGGAGCTCGACGCCGAGCTTCACCATCGCGTCGGTCAATCGTGTGACGATTTCGTCGTCGAGGAACGGCAAGACGCGATCGCGGGTGTCGACCAGGGTCACCTTCGCGCCGAGCGCGGCGAACATGCAGGCGTACTCACAGCCGATGACGCCGCCGCCGAGCACGACGAGCCGCTCCGGGAGACACTCGATGCCGAGGATCTCGTCGGAGTCGTGGATGCGGTCGTCCTCGAAGTCGATGTCCTTCGGGCGAAACGGGCGCGAACCCGTCGCGATGAGGATGAAGTCGGCGGAGAGCCGGAAGATCCCCGCCGGGCCATCGACGACGACGCGCCGGTCGGTGTCGACCGTTCCGGTGCCGTGAAAGTACGTGATGTCGTGCCGGTCGAAGTTGTCGCGGATGCGTCGCGACTCGGACGCGGCGATCGCGTTCTTGCGCGCCATCAAGTGCTCGAGCGTCGCTTGCCGATCGAGGCTCACCGCGACGCCGTAGAGCTCGCGCGCCGAATGACCCGAGAGATAGAGCGCCGTTTCGCGGAGGGTCTTGCTCGGCAGAGTTCCGGTGTGCACGCCCGCGCCGCCGGGTTCCTGCGCTCGCTCGACGACGGCCACGCGTTTCCCGAAGTACCCGGCTTGCACCGCCGCCTTCTCACCCGCCGGGCCCGTACCGATGACGATCAGATCGAAGCGCTCGTCGGCAGTTGCCATGATGCCCGCGAGCTTATCGCGCCCTCACGGGATTTGCCCACCGCCGAGTCAGAAGGCGCGACGGTCCGAGATTTGGGTACACTCCGCCCGATGCTCGACCTCCGGGTCCCGACCCCCGCGACGTGGCTGGACGTCGTTTTTCGCGATTTCGACGCGTTTCTCGTCGATCACGCGCTCTGCGAGCGAAAAGCGAGCGCCATGGGAATGTCACTCGTCGCGAAGTACCCCGATCGCGTCGCCATGCTCGAGCCCCTGATCGCGTTTTCGCGCGAGGAGCTCGAACACTTTCACGTCATGTATCGAATCGTCGCACGCCGCGGCCTCAGGCTCGCGAACGACGAGAAGGACGCGTACGTGAACGCGCTCCGGAAGCTCTCGCGGCCGCGAGGGGACGAGCTTTTTTTGGATCGCCTGCTCGTCCCGGGGGTCGTCGAAGCGCGCGGGTGCGAGCGTCTTCAAATGGTATCGGTCGCGCTCGAGCCCGGCGAATTGAAGGAGACGTATCTCGATCTGGCGCGCGCCGAATCGCGACATCACGGGCTCTTCTTCCGGCTCGCGCGCGAATATTTCTCGGAAGACGTCGTCCGAGCGCGCGCCGACGAGCTGCTCGAAGCCGAAGCGGAGATCGTCCAGACGTTGCCGCTTCGCGCCGCGGTGCACTGACACCGTGCACGCCCTTCGCAAGTATCTCGCCGACCACGCCGAGCCGGAAATCGCGCTGGCCCGAGCAGTGACCGGAACCTACGAGCGCACGCTCGTCGTTCCGGCGTGTCGCGAAGACCCGGACTTCGTCCGCGGTTACGTCACGGCGGCGGAGACGTCGCGCGGACGAACCTTGTGCGTCGTGGTCGTGAACGGAAGTGACGAAGCCGGCCCCGGCGTTCACGCGGAGAACAGAGCCTTGCTCGAGGGCTTGCGTGACGCGCTCCACGACGTTCGTGCGCTTCCGTGCGGCCCCCCGACGTGGCTCGGGGCGCTCGTCCCCGACAAGCTCGACGTGCTCGTCGTCGATCGCGCTTCGCCGGGGTTTCTCGTGCCGCGCAAGGAAGGCGTGGGGCTCGCGCGAAAAATCGGCACCGACGTCGCGCTCGCCCTCTACGACGCAGGCCGCGTCCGGTCGCGGTTTTCGTTTTCGACCGACGCGGACGCGACCTTGCCGCCGACGCATTTCGAGCTGCCTCCCGACGTCGAAGAGCGGCTCGACGTGGCCGCGGTCGTGTTTCCGTTCTGGCACGACGCGGCTCCCGACGCCTCGGTGACGTGCGCGACGGCGCTCTACGAGCTTTCGTTGCGGTACTACGTCCTCGGACTCGGCGCGGCGCGCTCGCCGTACGCGTTTCATACGCTCGGAAGCGCGACCGCGGTGTCCGCCGAAGCGTACGCGGCCGTGCGCGGTTACCCGAAGCGCGAAGCCGCGGAAGATTTTTACCTCTTGAACAAGATCGCGAAGGTCGGCGCCGTGTTCACGTCGTCCGCCACGCCGGTGCGGCTCCGCTCCCGCGTCTCGGATCGCACGCCATTCGGCACGGGCCGTCGCGTCGCCGACGCTCTCGAGGCGGGCGAGCCGTCGTTTTATGCGCCGGCGATCTTCGACGTCGTCGGGCGATGGCTCGCTCTGCTTCGCCGATTTTCGCGACACGGCGACGTGACGCGGCTCTTCGCCGACCTCGACGGGTTTCCCGACGACGAGCGAACGGTGCTTCTCGCTCTGCTCCGGGAGCTCGACGCGCGTCCGGCGTTCGAAGCCGCTTCGCGCGAAGCGAAAATGCCCGCGGCGCGGTTCCGGCGAGTCGCATCGTGGTTCGACGCTTTCCGGACGCTGAAGCTGGTCCACGCGCTGCGTGACGGGGGACGCCCGAACGTGCCGTGGCGCCGCGCGCTCGCCGAAAGCCCGTTCGTCCCTCTCGTCGCGAAGCCGCCGGAAGCTCCGAACGGCGTGCTCGTCGCGACGCGCTACGCCTTCGCGTCCGCCGAGCGTGAGCTCCCGTTATTTCGCGGAGCCGCGGTCGCCGGGGAATGAGCGGCTCGACCCGCGGCGCGCCGCATCTCGTTCGCCGTCAACGTCGTCTCGTCGGGGCTGAACCCGGGCGGCGAGAACACGAATCGGAGCTTGTCCTTCCACGTCTTCGCTGCACGAACGTCGTGAACGAGCGAGCGCCACTCGTGAAACGCAATCTGAATCGGGTCGAAGGTGCGAATGTCGTGGGTCAGCCCGTACACGACGCGCGCGCCCTCGGGTTCGAACGTGCCGAACCAGCGATCCCACACGATGAGAATGCCGGCGTGATTGCGATCGAGGTACTCGAGATTCGAGCCGTGGTGCACGCGATGGTGCGACGCCGTGTTCAGGATCCACTCGAACGGCCCGACGGTCCGGACGAGCTCGGTGTGCACCCAGTACTGATAGAGCAAGCTGATCCCGACTTGAGTGAAGATCATCAACGGATGGAAACCGATGAGCGGCAGCCAAAAGTAGAAGAGCGGCACCGTCAGCGGCGTCGTCCACGATTGCCGGAGCGCCGTCGAGAGGTTGAACCGTTCGCTCGAATGATGATTCACGTGGGCCGCCCACATGAATCGCACTTCATGCGAGGCGCGGTGCCACCAGTAATACGTGAAATCTTCGGCGAAAAAGAGGAGCACCCAGGCGAGGGGACCGGTGCCGATGTCGAAGATCCGGTGCTGATAGATCCACAGATAGAGCGCGAGCTGACCGACGCGCGCCGCTGACGAAACAATCAAGTTGCCCGTGCCCATGACGAGGCTCGCGCGGGTGTCGTTCTTCTCGTATCCGATGAAATCGCTCCGGCCTGCGCGCGCTGCTCGCCGGAGCAAGTACGCTTCGAGGAACAGGGTTGCGAGGAACCAGGGGATCGCGAAATAGATCAGCTTGGACACGGCAAGTTCGACTTCTGACGGAATCGCGCGACAGAGACGGCTGTCATCTAATGATGGCAGTGCCACACAAAAAAGCCCACGTTTCGGGCCCAGAGCACACTGACGCACCGATGCGGCTCGCGGTTTCTTTGAAGCGGCTCGACGGCGGAGCATTATGGGGTGGGCGCCGTGTGCCGTAACTCCACACGGATACGGGGAAATCGGGCTCGCCCGCGAGCGACGTGAAATGCCGAAATCACCCATCGACGCAGTCATGATTCGGTACGCCAGCGAGGCGCCATCGATCTTCGCGCGAAAGATCGGAACGTGGCTCTCGTAGCGTCGCGTTCCAACCTGGGAACTGCGGAGCCCAACCCCGACGAGGGGTTTCGGCGGCTCATCGAGTTTCTTCCACAGCTCGTGTGGACGTGCGACGCGGCGGGCGCGTGCGATTTTTTGAATCAACGGTGGCTCGACTACACCGGCGTGCCGGCCGAGAAACAGTTCGGACAGGGTTGGCTCGACCAGGTTCACGCCGACGACCGAGGTCCGCTCGCCCTCGCCTGGAAGGGCGCCGTCGCGTCCGGCGCGGATTTTCAAGTCGACTTTCGCCTGAGGCGTCGCGACGGCGTTTATCGGTGGTTCGACACCCGGGCCATTTGCATTCGCGACCAGGGTCAACGCCCCGCGAGGTGGTTCGGCTCGAACACGGACATTCACGAGGAGTACGAGCTGCGCGACACGCTCCACCGTCAGACGGAGCAGATAACGGAACTGAACGCGACCCTGGAAACGCGCATCGTCGCCCGCACCGAGGAACTCTCGCGAGCCAACGAACGTGCCGAGCGCGCCGTCGAGTTCGTCCGCGCGTTGACGGATCAGCTGCCGGGGATGGTCGCTTATTGGGACTCGGCGCTGCGCTGCAAGTTCGCCAATCGGTCGTATCGCGAGTGGTTCGGCAAGAGTCCCGACGAAATCATCGGCGCGCGACTACGAGATCTCCTCGGCGAAGGGCTGTACGCGAAAAACGAACCGTACATCCTGGGCGCGCTCGCCGGAAAGCCGCAACAATTCGAGCGCGAAGTGCGAAACAAGCTCGGCGAGCCGCGCCACACGCTGGCGCAGTGCATTCCTCACGTCGAAGGCGGTCACGTCGAAGGCGTCGTCGTGTTGATCACCGACATTACCGCTCGTAAGGACGCGGAGCGAGCCGTCGACGATCTGAATGCGACGCTCGAGGAGCGGGTCCGCGAGCGGACCGCGGCGCTCTCGGCGAGCGAGGAGCGGTTCACCACGGCGTTCCGGCTCGGGCCGGCGGGCCTCTTGATGACGCGGATCCGCGACCTCGTGAACGTCGAGGTGAACGATCGCCTATTGGCGATCAGCGGACACGACCGCGCCGATGTCGTGGGCAAGTCCGCCGACGGACTGCGCGTCATCACCGAAGAACGAGCCGTCGCGGTGCGCGCGCAAATCGCAGCACACGGCGGGTCGCTCCGCGACTACGAGCTCGTCCTGACTCGAAAGAACGGCAGCACCTGCAACGTGCTCGCCTCGACCGAGACGTTGGACATCGAGAACGACCCTCACCGCCTGACGATGTTCATCGATATCACCGCGCGCAAAGAAGCCGAGCGACGGCTCTCGACGCAGTACGCCGTGAGTCGCGCGCTGGCCGACGCGACCTCGCTCGCCGATGCGGCGCCGCGCGTCTTGCGCGAGATCTGCGAAGGCGAAGAGTGGGATTTCGGCGCGCTCTGGGTGGTGAAGCCGGACGCCACGGCGCTCCGCTGCGCCGGGTTGTGGCACCGAGTGGAACTCCGCGCGGAATGGCTCGCGAACGAGACACGCATCGCGGAGTTCCCGATCGCCCTCGGAACGCCCGGGAAGGCGTGGGCGACGAAGGGAGCCGTTCCGGTGCATGCGATCCCCAATGACGGCTCGTTCCTGCGCGCTGCCGCAGCGGCGGACGCCGGCCTCGGTTACTCGATGGCGTTTCCGATCCTGCACGCGGGAGAAGTCGTCGCGGTCGTCGACCTTCTCACGTCGCGTGCTCGCCCTGCCGATGCTCTGCCGGGTGAGCTGGTCGGCGCCATGGGACAGCAGATCGGGCAATTCATCGAGCGAATGCGCGCGGAAGAGGCGCGACGAGCCAGCGAGAACGAAGTGAGGAAGCTCAACGCGGAGCTCGAGGACCGCGTTCGCCGGCGCACCGCGGAGCTCGAGGCCGCTAATAAGGAGCTCGAGTCCTTCAGCTATTCCGTGTCGCACGATCTGCGCGCGCCGCTCCGTGCAGTGAACGGCTTCGCCGAAATCGTGCTCGAGGACTACGGCGCAGTCCTGCCACCCGAGGGGCACCGTCTGCTCGAGACCATCCGCGAGAGCGGGCGCCGGATGGGCGATCTCATCGACGATCTCCTCGGGTTCTCGCGGTTGGGGCGTCACACGTTGAAGGCGCGACGGGTCGACGTGGACGGTCTGGTGCGTGCGGTCGTCGAAGAGCTGCGACCCGCCAAGAAAGGGACGTTGGAGGTTCGGTTCGGCGAACTCGCGCCTTGCGTCGCGGATCCGTCGCTCTTGCGTCAGGTGTGGGTGAACCTGATCTCCAACGCGTTCAAGTACTCGCGCGACCGAGAACACGCCGTCGTGGAAATCGGTTCCGAGGCCGCCGGCGACGACTCTGCCTATTTCATCCGGGACAACGGCGTCGGGTTCGACATGAAATATGCGCATAAACTATTCGGCGCGTTCACGCGACTCCACCGCGACGACGAATTCGAAGGCACCGGCATCGGGCTCGCGATCGTCCAGCGCATCGTCCACCGGCACGGCGGCCGGGTGTGGGCGGACGCGGCGCTCGATCGCGGCGCGACCTTCTTTTTCACCGTCTACGAAGGTACCGGAAAATGAGTGGAAGCCCTGCCGTCGAGCTCTTGATCGTCGAAGACAGTCCGTCGGACCTCGAGATGACTTTGCGCGCGCTCAAACGCGCGAAACTCGCCCATCGCGTCGAGGTGGCCCGAGACGGCGCGGAGGCGCTCGAATTCCTATTCGCACAAGGCCGCTTCAGCGAGCGCTCGATCGAAGACGTGCCTCGGGTCGTGTTCCTCGATCTCAAGCTGCCGAAGGTCGACGGCCTCGAAGTGCTCCAGCGCATGAAGGCCGATCCGCGCACGCGGTCGATTCCCGTCGTGGTCTTGACGTCCTCGAGCGAACGAAAGGACGTCGTCGAATGTTACAACCTCGGCGTGAACAGCTACATCGTGAAGCCGGTCAATTTCGAGCGTTTCAGCGAGGCCATTAGTCAGCTCGGCACCTATTGGCTCAGCCTGAACAATCCCTCCTTGCCCGACTCGTCATGAGTGGGGCTTCAGCCACCGTCGTCGCCGCCCGCCAAGTGCTCGCGCAGCGACGTCATCAGATCGGCCCACCAGAGCCCCATCATTCGAATGAAAGCGGGCGCGTCGTTGCCGTGCCGGACCGGGTGGTCGCCTCGGATACGGCT
>DATBBD010000075.1:0-2418 GCA_036271175.1 Polyangiaceae bacterium
AGCTACAAGCTCCTTCGCCGCCTCTACACCGAAGCGCAGCGCGGCGACGCGGCGTGGTGCTTGTGCCAAGCGCTCGCCGTTTTGAATCTCGCCGAGCCCGACGAGGAGCGCTTCTGGCGCCGCCACCGCGCCGACAACGCCGCGCCCGCGCAAGCCGTCATGACCGACGACGACTGGCGCAAGCTCGCGCACTTCGATCAAGACCCGCTCCTCACGAACATCTTCGCGATGATCCAACCGACGATCATCAAGACGCGCACGCAGCCGCTCGAAGCGCAGGGTTACCAGCGACAGTACGCGATTGATCCGTCGCTCCACCCGTACCCGGTTTCGCAGACGCTCTATTACGTGCAAGGCGTCCTCGGGATGCAGGGCGCGAACTCGCCGCTCATCTTCCAGAATCCGAACGACCCGAGCGGGCTCGGCTTCATCCACGCGCAGCCGCCCGCGATCGTGCTCGGCCGCGCCGCGTTCGAAGCGCAGGTCCCGACGCAGTCGATGGCGTTCGTCGCCGGCCGCCACCTCACGTATTACCGCCAGGGCTATTACGTTCGTCACCTCGTGCCGACGGGCACGGGACTCAAGGCGTGGCTCTTCGCGGCGATCAAGACGTGCGTTCCACAGTTCCCCATCAGCGCGGACATCGTCGGCCCCGTCGACGAGGCGATGACGGCGATGAAGCCGGACTTCCAGGGCGTGCAGAAGGAGCGTCTCTCGTCGCTCGTCTCGAAATTGATTCAGACGGGCGCCGCGCTCGACTTGAAGAAGTGGGTCGCGTCGATCGATCTCACGGCCGACCGCATCGGCTTCCTCCTCGCGCACGATCTCCAGCTCGCGACCGAGGTCATCCGCGCGACCGAGGACGGCGCGAGCCTCCCCGGAAAAGAGCGCGTGAAAGAAGCCGTTCTCTTTTCGGTCAGCGAAGAGTACTTCGACATTCGCCAACGCTTGGGCATCGCAATCGAATAGTGGTCAGACAGATAGGTGTATAATGCAAACGATTCGCTACGCTTTTTTGGGTCTTCTTCTCGTTGCGTGCAGCAACAACGACAGCGGTAACGACGGCGGTACCGTCGACAGCGGCGGCGGCAACGACGTCGCGCCGGGCACCACGTTCAACCAGACGGGTTCGATCGTCGACTTCACCAGCAAGGCCGGTCAGGTCGGCATGGTCGTGAGCGGCGGCGGCAACACGGTGACGACGGACTCGACCGGCAAGTACACGCTGCCCGTTCCGAAGAACACGCCGTACTCGATGCAGATCGCGAGCGGGCCGACCGCGAACACGACGTACCTCACGCTCAACGAGCAAGAGTGGCAAGTCACGGGCGACGTCGATCGCGGAAAGACGTCCGCCGTTTCGAACGGCACCGAAGGTTTGCTCAAGAGCATTCTCCAGCCTCAGCCCGACCCGACGCTCTCGGTGCTCACCGTGCAAGTCATCGCGACGGGCGCGTGCACGTCGGCGACGGGCGCGACGATCAGCGTGCCCGGTCTCGCCGATCCCGACGCGGGCGCGGACGCTGCCGCCGCAGCGACGATCCACATGGATTATTTCGTGGGCGGTTTCCCCTCGCAGACCGCGACGTCGGCGACGGACGGCGAGGTCCCCTCGGCGATCATCTGGGGCTTGCCGGCGACCGCGACGTTCAACAGCGTCACCGTCACGCCGCCCGCGGGCTGCACGGTCAAGGCGTTCCCCACGTCCGATCCGACCGACTCCGGTCCGGGCGCGAACCTCGTCTACACGGGCAACGTGAAGCTCCAAGCGAGCACCGACGACGCAGGCACGAGCATCGCGTCGTTCATGCGCGTCTTCCTGCAGTGAGATGAAGCATCGGGTTTGGGGGGCGGCAGCGCTGCTTCTTTTGACGGCATGTCCCAAGGACAAGCCGCCCCCGCCCGAAACGAAACCGATCGCGTCGGCGCTCGTCGACGCGTCGCGCGAAGCCGCGCCCGCGGCGCCGGCGATCGCGAAGAACGCGAACGTGATCTTGATCACGATCGACTGCCTTCGCGCCGACATGCCGTGGGCCGGCTACCCTCGCGACATCGCGCCGAACCTCACGAAGCTCGCGGCAAAGTCCGTGCAGTATACACATGCGTATTCGCTGAGCTCGTACACGTCGATGAGCCTCGGCGGCTTCCTCGGCGGCAAGCTCCCGAGCGAGATGAAGCGCGACGGTTATTTCTTCAGCGCGTACGCGAAGGACAACTTGATGTTCCCGGAGGCGATCCAATCCGCGGGCGTCCACACGTACGCGGCGCACGCGCACGGCTACTTCGGCGACGCGGGGTTCAATCAGGGCTTCGACAAGTACGAGCTCGTGCCGAACCTGAAGTGGAACAACATGACGGACGAGAACGTCACGTCGCAAGATCTCGAGCCGATCGCCGAGCGCCTTCTCGGCGACGCGA
>DATBBD010000076.1:0-2185 GCA_036271175.1 Polyangiaceae bacterium
GCGCCGGCGTCGCAGCGAAAGTCGTTCTTCCGATTCTCGAACGAAGCTCGTAGCGCGGTGGCTCCTGGCCTTCACCATCGTTGGGTCGGTCCTCGCCCTGGGGTCGGTGCACGTTCCGGTACTCCTCGTCGCGGCGACACTCGCCATTGCTGCGGGAACGGCCACCTTTTTCGCGGGGGGCGAGCCTGGTGCCCGGTGGCCCGCTCCGGCTGCTCTCCTCGCTCTGCTCGCGACATATACCGCCGTGCAGGCGCTGCCGTTGCCGCTTTCGTTGCTCACACACCTCGCGCCCGCGACCGCGGATGTGTGGAGTCGGTCCTTCACCGTGATCGGGGAGAGGGCGCCGGGCTGGGGCGCGATTTCGCTCGAACCCGGGGCGTCGTGGGTCGAGGCATTGAAGTGGTGGGCCTATGCGGCAACCTTCGTTACCGCAGCGGGCGTCGGCGCTCATCGCGGGGCCCGCTGGGGAGCAGCGTTGCTCCTTATTAGCGCGCTCTTGTTGGCGTTGGTGAGCATCGGGCATGGCGCGACCGACGCCAGCAAAGTGTACGGATTCTACGCTCCGCGGTTCGGCGGTGAACGCTGGCACATCGGTCCGCTCATCGATCCGAACAATCTCGCCGGCTATCTGAACCTCGGCGTCTTCGCGGGCCTCGGCCTCGTCGCGGAAGAATCGCCGTTCATCCCGCGCTGGGCGATCGCCCTCGCCGTCGCGCCCGTCGTCGGCATGTCGTTCATCGCCGAATCGCGCGGCGGTTTCGCGGCGCTCATTTTTGGGTTGGTCCTCCTTTCATTCCTGCTGCGTCGCTCGCGCGGAAGCTTCATCGGCTCGCGTGGACGTCGCATGCTCATTCCGCTCGCCGCGACGTTGATCGGCGGCCTGGCGCTCGCGCTCACCGCCGCGAACCATCACGTGATCGATGCGCTCCTCAACAAGGACGTCCAGAAACTGAAAGCGCTCGCCTTCACCGTGCCCATGATGCGCGCGCATCCGTGGTTCGGCGTCGGTCGGGGGGCGTTCCAAAGCGCCTTTCAGCAATATTTCGTCAGTCCGAACGACATCGTCTACTCGCATCCTGAAAATTTCGCCGTGCAGTGGGCGACCGAGTGGGGCCTTCCCGTAGCCATCGTCGGACTCGCCGTGACGGGGTGGCTTCTCCGGCCCCGGGCGCTCGGTTATCTGAGTAGTCCTGCCGCGACCGGCGTTTTTACGGGGCTCGCGGCGCTGGTGCTGCAGAACGTCGTCGACCTTTCGCTCGAAGTACCCGGCGTCATGTTCGCCGCCGTCGCAGGCGCCGGGTTTCTCTGGGGCGAAGCCGCCGAGAAAGGTGCCGCGCTCGCCCACGGTCCCGAGCGCGACCGGTCCCGAGCCCTCGTTCTCGGTGTCGCCGGTCTCGCGGCGGTCGTCCTGGCGTCGGTCCTCGGACTTCGCACGATCATGGACGACCGCGATGACGCGATCATCGATTTCCCGTCGAAGACGGTGGACGCTGCGGCGTACGCCTCGTATCGAGGCCAGCTCCGCGCCGCGATGGAGCGCCATCCGGCAGAGCCGTACTTCCCGCGCACCGGCGCGCTCCTCGCGTGGGACGGCCACCGCGAAAGCCCTTATCCGTGGCTCGCACTCGCGCTCGAGCGCGCCCCGACGAGCGGACGAACGAACTACCTCTTGGCGGTGTATCTCGCTCAGCGTCACGTTCGAAACCAGTCGTTGATGGAGCTTCGGCTCGCCACCGATTACGACGTCGCGCTCGCTCCGCACGCGGCGAATGTCGCGCTCGCGCTAACTCGCGATCCAGCGCTTCTGCGGAGCGCGGTGCCCGACGGCGTGAACGGCGCTCCGCTTCTCTATGCTTTCGCAGAAAAGCTGCCGAAGGAACAAGCTCGCCTCCAGGACGAATTTCTCGAAGAGGCGACGCTTCACGATCCGGACTACGCGAGCGCGCGCTCCCTCGCCGCTCGGCGCCTCCTCGCGGCGATGGAAAACCCCGACGGAACTGGTCGCTGCGCGGGAACCGAAGCCGCGCGTTGTGCCCGCGAGATCAACGCCCAGTGCGACGAGCTCGAGCGCTTGCGTCCCGAGGAACAAGAGCCGGTCGTTTTCCGGGCGCGTTTGTACATGGTCCTCGGGCACCCGGAGGCCGCTGCTCGAACGTTGGCGGACGAGTGCAAACGCTTCGACCCC
>DATBBD010000077.1:0-7916 GCA_036271175.1 Polyangiaceae bacterium
CCGGAGATCGTCGTCGGAGCGCCGTCCGGCGTCGAAAAGTTCGTCCTCCGGCTGCTCGCGAAGAACCCGTGGGATCGTTTCGAGTTTGCGGCGGAGGCGCGGCGCGCCTGGATGCGCTTCGTTCCGGAGAGCATCGACCCCGAGCTCCTCAAGTTTCCGCAGGTCTCGCACCACGACGGCGCGGAGCCCACGCCCACGCGGCGAACCGGTCCGCGCTCGAGCGGCATCTTGCTCGAACAGATCCCCGATCGCGCGCCGGGCCTCCTCAGCATTCGCCCGAGCCCGCTGGTCGGCCGAGACGATCTCCGCGCCCGCTTGAAGACGGTCGGCGCCGACATGATCGCCGGACGCGGGCCGCCACACCGGCTCGTCATCTTGCTCGGACCCGCCGGCGTCGGCAAAACGCGCGTCGCAGAGTGGCTCAGCGAAGCGGCGCACGAAGACGGGCGCATGGTGCCGCTCCTGGCCAGGTACCGTCCGGTACGCGGCGCCCTCGACGGCATGCTCGGCGCGGTTACCCAGTATTTCAACTTCGAGCGCGCCGACCGCGACACCATCGAGCGCTCGCTCCTCGAACGCTGGAAGATCGACAAGAACGACCCAAAGGGTCGCTCCTGGGTCGCGGGCGCCGCCGAATGGCTGCGTCCGATGGCGCCGGGCGACGAACGCGTCGGACCGAGCGGCGTTCGCTTCACGCTCGACACCCTCGAGCTCCGCCGTCTCGTCATCCAGTACACGATCCGCCGGATCGCCAACGGCCGACCGCTCCTCTTCTTCTTCGACGACCTGCACTCGGCCGCGCAGACGACGTTCGACGGCCTCCTCAAGATCCACCGCGAGGAGCAAGACCAGCGCATCTTGATGCTGGTCACCGTGCGCGCCGAGGACGTCCAGTTGGGGACGCCGGCCGCCGAACGCCTCCGTCAACTCCGCGAAGTGATGGACGGCGAAGTGCTCGAGGTGAACCCGATGGACCGCGAGACCACCGCGGCCCTCGTGCGCGCGTCGCTTCCGCTCGACGAAGAAGCGACGGTCGAAGCCGCGAAACGGAGCCGCGGCTTTCCGCTGTTCGCGCTCCAGCAACTCCACTCGTGGGCGCACGGCGGCGACCTCGAATTCGTCAATGGGACGTATCGGGTGCCCAAAGACGTCCTCGCGATGCGGCCGAAAACGACGGCCGACCTCTGGGACAGCCGCGTCGCCGCCGTTCCGCGTCACCTTCGCATCGCCGCGTATGCCGTCGCGACGCTCGGCACCGATGTTCGTCGCGACGTCATGGTCGCTCTCTTGAACGATCTGAAGCTCCCCGCCGAAGACGCGATCCTGCAGCTGCAGAAGGCGGAAATCCTGCTCCCGCGCGGTCCTGGTCGTTACGGCTGGCCGCACGCGCTGCTCCAGGAACACCTCTTCGGGCGCCTCAGCGAACGCGACGACTCGCCGCGCATGTTCAAAGCGTCGGCGAAGGCGCTCCGGCTGCATCCGCTCGCGAACGGACGGCGCGTCGTGCGCCAGCGCGTCGTGAACCTGCTTTACGCGGGGGAGAGTGACGCCGCTGCGGAAACCTTCTTTGATTTTCTGCAGAGCTCCTGGAACGGCGCGCGGGAACCGGCGCCCACCTTGGCAGACTTGGAGCTGTTTCAAGGGCGTCTCTCGGGACGAAGTCTCGCGCTCGAGCACCGCTGGCGCGCGGAAGTACTCCGGCACGTCGGTCGCGCCGAGGAAGCGACGGAGTTGGCGCAGATCGCGCGCGACCGGTTCGAGCGACTCGCGGATCAGGAAAATCTCGCGCATTGCCTCCGGCTCCTCGCCCACCTCGCGGGCGAGCAAGGCGACACCGGTGAAGGCCTTCGCCTCGTCGGCTACGCACACCAGATCTTCACCCGTCTCGACAACGTGCTCGGCCTCGCCCACTGCGAAGCGGTCGCGGCATGGATCGAGTACCTGCTCGGCAATCACGACCGCGCCCGCGAGATCGCGCGAAACGGCGCGGAGCACTTCGCGTCCGTCGATCAGCCGCTCGGACGCGGCCAGTGCCTCCTCATCTTGTCGCAGGTCGATCAGCACGAGGGCGCGACGGAGCGCTCGCGCCGCATCACCAAGGAAGCCAGGGACGAGTTCGAGCGCGCCGGTTACCGGCTCGGTCTCGCGCAAGCAGAGGAGTCACTCGCGCGCGTCGAGCACCGGCTCATGAACTTCTTCGGCGCCGAGCAGCGCGCCAAGGAGGCGCTCGGCATGTTCGAGGCGCTCCGAACGCCGCGCGGACAGGCCGAGTGTGAACGTCTCCTCGCGATGGTCGGCATCGACACCGACGACATCGACACCGCGGAGCTCCACGCCGAGCGCACGCTCGACATTTATTCGAAGATGAGCGACCCCTGGGGCGTCGTCGAATCGAAGCTCCTCAAATGCCAGATCGAGCTCGCCCGCGGCAACATCGACGGCGCCAAGGCGCTCTTCGGCGAGATCCATCGCACCGGCGTGAAGGAACCCGAGCCGCGCCAGCACGCGCTCCTCACCGAGGCCTGGCTCGCGGTCGAAAGCGGCGACCCCGACGGCGCGCTCGCGGCGCTCGAAGCCGCCGCGGACGTCTTCAACGACCGCTCGCGCGTCGGCGATCACGTCCCTCACCTGCTCGGACGCCTCGCCCGATTCCGTTTTCCGCCGCATGCGCAGGTCCGCATCGACGCCTGGCGCGCCCTGGTGAACGACAAGGGTCGCCGCGAGCGCGCGTGACTCGAGCGCCGCGACCCAAGCGGCAAAACGCCACGCCTGCGGGTGTCGCTTCTCGGTAGAAGATTGCCGCTCACTGACTTAAATCGTGAGCGCATGCGCGCCGAACGACCGCGCTCGCACGGAGCCCTTCGCAGGGTACTCGCCGTGCTCGCCTTCGCTCTTTTCTTCGTCGTCGCGCGACGCGCCGACGCGCTCGTCGTTCAAGCGCCGTTCGGCGGAGACAGCTTCGCGCTGCCCCAAGAGAAAATGCTCTGCACCGTGCTCTCGGGGGGCTGGGTCGCCGATACGACGCGGCGGCGGGTTCGGCCTCCGACTGACGGCCACGTCGGCCAGGTCGTCACGGTCACGGTCGCCAACGCGTCGCAAGGATGCGGGGGCGCTACGGAGACGATGAGCCTCGTCGCGACCGGCCCCATTCCGACCTTCGACCCGACCAGCGTCACGGTGTGGGTCGACGCGGGTCGTCTCGAAGTGCGCGGCGACGGACTCGAAGGGGCGCGGCTCGGCTTCAGCGCCGACAACGTCTCCGGCAGCGACCTTTGCCTCGGCGTGAGCAAAGACAAAGGCCACGACGTCTGCGCCGTGAACGTCGACACGAAGCTGCCCGCCAATCCACTCCGCATCACCTTGAAGTGGGCGCCGGCGGGCGGCCGCACCGACGCCGACGTTCGCACGTACGACGCTTCGGGCACCTTGGTCCCCGACGACCAGCTCAAGCTGCCGATCGCGCGGGTCATCATCGGCAGGGTCCTTCCGCCGTCGCGCACCGCGGACGTGTCGAGCGGCGAAGGCACCGTCGCGCTCGTCCACCCGGAAGCCGTGTCGTCGGCCGATTGCACCATCGGACGCTGCGAGTTTTCGGGCACCGGCATCGTCGTGCGCGGCGTGCCCGCGCAGGCTCCGACGATCACCGTGCGCGTGCGCCTCGCGCCGCGCGTCTTCATTGCCCACGGCGACGCGATGGATACGACCGTGACCGAGCCGCTCGCGGTGCTGCGCTGCCCGCTGACCCTGCTCTCGGGGCAACCGCTCCGCGAAGTCGACAATCTCAAGGTGCTCGTACGCCTCGACAAGGCCTGCTCGAACGAGGTCGATCAGCTCAAGTGGACCGCGTCCGGCGAGCCCGTCGAAGTAACGCAAGTCGTCGCCGTTCCGGAGGGCGCGAACGTGCTCCTGCGGATCGGCCGCGTCGCGAGCGAGCATTTGACGATCGTCGCGTCGCGCACGGACGACGGCTCGGTGATCGCGGTCGCCACCGAAAAAACGTGGGAGCCGCCGCCGCTCCGCACGTCGCTCGAGCTGCCGAACTACGGCGAGATCGAGTTCATTCCGAAGAACCGCGACGCGCTGCTCTCCATATCTCCGGTCTCCACCGACGGGAAAATCGTGCCGATCGCGGTGCCCGGCGCGTACACGGTGACCGAGAAGCCCGACGGATTTCACATCCGGGGCGTGTACACCTCGGGCGGCTACACGTCGCTCCGGTTCGCGTACCGCTCGACGTCGGTGCCGAAGGAGTTCGCCGACACCGATTTCGCGACCCTGATGGACCCCGTGCAGCGCCCGATTCGCGAGGCGAGCGTCCCCGCGCCCCTCGGGGCGTCGAGCATCACCAAGACGCCGATCGTCGAGCTGCTCTGCGCCGGCAAGAAGGGGAAGCTCGAGAGCATCGCGCCCGGAACGGCGCCGCACATTCCTTTTTCGGCCCGCGACAGCTGCCGGCTCATCGTGCACCGCGATCGCATCCCGCCCGAAGACGGCGAGCAGCGCCTCGACGTCGACGTCACCGTCAATTCGGTGAGCGGGGCCGAGCGCGGCGAAGCGAAGCTCTCGCAACACCTCCTCATCCGCAACGGCCCGGCCAACGACGTGATCTGGGTGCGCGGCGCGAAGGAGCAGTTCGATCACATCAACATCCGCGTCACGCACGTCATCGACGAGACGCAGTATTTGAGTCAGTCGCCGGGCAAGGTCGAGCTGCCGAGCGCGCAGTGGACCATCGTCACCGAAAACTCGAGCTTCCGGTTCTATGCGACGGCCGCGATCCCGGCGTCTCTTTATCGTTTCTCGAAGGACCCGCAAGACCTCGGAACGGGCCCGCTCGCGCTGAACTTCGGCATCCTGTCGCGCATCACCTGGCTCGACCACGACGGTCACGAGGGCATCGTGGGCCTCGAAAGCGGCGTGATGGCGATGGGGCTCGAGACCGAGAAGGCTCGGCAGCTCGCGATCGTGATGGGTCTCGGTGTTTCGATTCCGCTCGGCAACGTGGGCCAACCGACGCAGGCGTCCGTGAACATTCACGCGTGGGCGGCGTACACGGTCGGCGATCGCACGGGGCAGCTTCTCGACACCGCCGGCGTTCCCACCGCGAACGTCAAATTGAACCCCTGGGGTTTCGTCTTCGGTCCGAGCATCACCATCGGAAATATCGGCGCCTTCTTGTAAAAGGCTGCCGGCACTCGACGAAACCGCGCCCTTCGCCTCCACAAAGTCGCACCAACAAACCCGAAACCGTCTTCGGGCGGCGAGCGAGGTGCCGGAGGCGGGCGCGTGCTGGTACGCTCCGCCCACCATGAGCGACTCGATATCCGCCCAGTGGCTCGAGCGCGCCGAGCGCCTCATGCCCGGCGGCGTGAACAGCCCGGTGCGCGCGTTTCGCGCCGTCGGCGGCCACCCGATCTTCGTCCAGCGCGCGTCCGGGGCGCGGATTTTCGGCGCCGACGGCAAGGCGTACGTCGATTACGTCGGCAGCTGGGGGCCGGCGATCCTCGGGCACGCGCACCCCGAAGTCGTGCGCGCGGTGTGCGAAGCTGCGGCGAGCGGGCTTTCGTTCGGCGCGCCGACGGCGCTCGAGGTCCAGTTCGCCGAGGCGATCGTCGCGAAGTACCCGTCGATCGAGATGCTGCGCGCCGTCTCGAGCGGCACCGAAGCGACCATGAGCGCGCTCCGCGCCGCGCGCGGCTTCACCGGCCGCGACGTCATCGTGAAGTTCGACGGCGCGTATCACGGGCACGCGGATGCGCTGCTCGTGAAGGCCGGCAGCGGCGCGGCGACGTTCGGCGCGCCGGACTCGGCGGGCGTGCCGTTCGGCACCGTCGCGAACACGGTCACGTCCCCGTATAACGGAGGCGAAGCCCTTCGCGAATTGTTCACGCGCGAGTCGTCGCGCATCGCCGCAGTCATCGTCGAACCCGTCGCCGGCAACATGGGCTGCGTCCCGCCGGTGCCCGGATTTCTCGAGACCATCATCGAGCTCTGCCGCGCGCACGGCGCCGTCTCCATCTTCGACGAAGTCATGACCGGGTGCCGGCTCGCCGCGGGCGGCGCGCAGGAATACTTCGGCCTGAAACCGGACATGACGTGCCTCGGTAAGATCGTCGGCGGCGGTATGCCGCTCGCCGTTTACGGCGGCCGCGCCGACATCATGAAAAAGATCGCGCCGCTCGGTCCCGTGTACCAAGCCGGCACGCTCAGCGGGAATCCCCTCGCCGTGACGGCCGGCCTCACGACGCTCATGCTCCTCGACGACGCGCTCTACGAGAAACTCGAGTCCCTCGGCGCACGCCTCGAACGCGGGCTCCGTCGCGCCCTCGTCGACCGCGGCGTGACCGGCGTCGTCCAACGCGCCGGCTCGATGCTCACCCTGTTTTTTCACGACGGCCCCGTGCGCTCGTGGACCGACGCAGCCCGTTGCAACACCGCGCGCTTCGGCACGTGGCACGGCGGCCTCATCGAACGCGGTGTCTACTGGCCGCCGTCGCAGTTCGAAGCGGCGTTCATTTCCGCGGCGCACACCGAAGACGACGTGGATCGGACGATCGCGGCGGCGTCGGAAGCCCTAGCCGCGCACTGAGCGATATCCGGCGCGGCGTCATCTCACGATAGCTGCCACTGTCCGGTCGTTCACGCCGCGAGCGCGCCGAGTGCGCGCTCTTTGCGGTCGCCGCGGCGAATGCCTTCCGGGTGGACGTCGCGAGTGAGCGCGATACCGAGTCGTGCCCGCGCTTCGTCGATGGGGAGCTCGAGCAGGTCCTCGATCGGCTCGGAGACGAGCCGCTTCGCGTGGCGGCCGCGGAGATAAGCGTTGAAGCAATACCGCGGCCAGGAAACCGCCGCGTCGATGCGTCCGTCGAGCACGCCGAAGAACGCGATGAAGGCCATGCCGGGATTTCCGAACTGGCCCACCGAAAACCAGAGATTCGCGATTTCGCCGCTGTCGTCGGAGCCGTATTCGGTGAGCACGTGCCAGAGGTCGTGCATGTCGCGAAGACGATCGGAGACGTACTGGCGATCGGCGTCGTACTCGAGCTCGGCGTTCGGATCGATTCGAGCGTCTTGCGCGCCGACGAGGCCGTCGGAGGTGAGCTTGCCGGCGTCCATGAACCTCATGTACTCGCGTCCGAGCGTGCCTTCCGGCAATGCGCGAAGGCGCGCCGTGTCCGCGAGCGCCAGCGCGAGCGAGGGCTTCTCCAGAAGAAGCCGTTTCCCGTGCGAGGTCTCGCGGAACTCGCAGAAGGTGCGCTCGAGGCTGTCGCCCGTCAGAGCGGAGATGATGGTGAACACGTGGTCGGTGCGCTGGGTGTCGCGCGCGAGGCCCACGAGCGCTCGGGCGGCCAGGGTCCAGCGGATCGGCCGGTGCGGAGCGAGCGTATCGTTTGCAGTAACCATGGCACACTTATAACTGCGACAGCGCCGACTGTCAACATCGATTGGGCGCGAAAGACCACTTACGAAATACCCTAGTAATTCCGCGACGCAGAGGACGCCCACGCCAAGCGTGAGGGCGTGGAAGCCGAGCCCGTCTTCAGCGAGACACGGCGGCGACGATGTTGTCGATGTACCCGGCCCAGCTCGACGTGGTGACGCCCTGCGTGGCCGGCCCGACGGTGACTTTGGCCACGGTGTCGTTGCCGAAACCGCCGGTGCAGTTCGAGGTGACCTCGGTGCTCCCGACGAAAAACTGGATCGCGCCCGTGCCGAGCGTGACGTCGAGCTTGACGTTGTTCCACAGGTTGGGGCTCAGCGTCGTCGTCGTCGAGATCGCGCAATCGTCGCGCACGGCCGCGCCACCGCTGTAGACCCACGACACGTAGAAGCCCGTGTAGTCGCTGCTGAACAAGTTGGAACCGTGGACCGTGTACGTGAGGCACGTCTCGTTCGATCCGGTGGCGATGCACAGA
>DATBBD010000078.1:0-5703 GCA_036271175.1 Polyangiaceae bacterium
CTATCGCCCGCTTCGCCGCCCGAAGCCGTCGTGCCACCCGTGCTGGTCGTACCGCCGGAAGCGGTGGTGCCGCCCGAACCGGATGAACCGCCGGTGCTCGTCGCGCCGCTCGAACCACCGGTGCTCGTCGCACCGCCGGTGTGAGTCGTGCCGCCCGAACCGGACGAACCGCCAGTAGCGGTTGAGCCGCCCTCGCCGCCACCGTCGGGAGCACTCCCCGACGAAGTCGACGTGTCGCTGCTACACGCAACGAAGGCCGTGCTCGTCATGAGGGAAGTGGTGAAAGCGAGAAGCGTCGTGTGCCGACGAATAAAAACAACCATGCCCATGGTTCCGAGGATGACGGAGGTAACGCGCGCTGTCAACAATCTCTCTCGCAGGCCGCGAAGCACGTATCGCCCACGTTTCATGCTGTTCCCACACCCGTTGGGGGAACGGGGCCCCTCGTCCTCGAACGCGCGTGACGTGGTCTGACGTCGGCCTCTGGCGTTCCAAGTCAGCCGCAAAGTCCGTGAAAAACCACAATCGTCGTCAGGGTGCTTCCGGGGAAGTCCCCCCTGGGGTCGCGGGAACCCTCGGTGGAACGGGGCCTTCGCCCCCTGCGCAGCGCCGGCTCATTTCCGGTGAGAGCGCAGCGCAGCGAATCGCGCGACGCATCCCGAGCTGACGCCCCCCTCCTCTTTTTTGGATGTCGACGATGTCGGCACGAGCGCCTTGGACATCGCCGCGAGCCAGTCGCCCGTACAGGCGCGTGACCCGCGCGCGCAAAAAATTCGGATCGAGCTCGATGGCGTGCGCGATCGCGCGGTCGGCTCCGTCGAGATCGCCATGCAAGCGGAGTGATCGCGCGAGCCCGGTGAACGCGCGCGCGGAAGTCGGCGCGCGCTCGGTCGCGACGCGCCAGAGCGTCGCGTCGTCCTTCCACGCGGACGCAGCGGTACGCGCGACGACGAAGAACGGCAAGAGGACCACGACGAGCGCAACGGTGCGCGCGCGCGAAGAGAGCACGCGAGCGATGCGGTCGCCGAGCGTGCCGGCGATGATCGCGCCGCCGAGCGTGCCGATGAAGACGAAACGATCCGCCGTTTCGTTGATGGGCGAGAGCAGCGGGCTGGTCGCCAGAGGCGCAACGAGCGCGACAGCGACGCCGACGGCGAACGGACGAAAACGACGTCGCCGCGCGAACTGCCCGGCGACCACGACGATGGCCACGAGCGCGACGGACCACGCGATCGACCCGGCGATCGACGGCGCGGGCTCGGGCGCGTAATCCGGCGCCCAATGGAACGGGACGATCCCGTCGCGGGTCGCGCGAACGAGATAGCGCGCCGTTCGGGCGAGCCGTTCGACGAGGCCGCGCGGAGCGAGCACGAGCGGCACGTCGTCTCTGCCGGTCGCTCGGAGCACGGCGCGCCACGTCCCCCAAGCGAGCGTCGTGACGAGCACGGCGCCCACCCTAAATTTATTTTGCCCGATGAGCGCGCGGGTCTTCGAAAGAGCGGCCGCGACGGCGACGACGAGCGGAAGGACGACGACCGCGTTTTCCTTCGCGAGCAGGCCGTAGAGCACGAGCGCGGCGAGACCGAACGCCGCGACGCCGCTCCGAGCAGCGCGGCGCGGCCAGAACAAACACGCGAGCACGCCGAACACCGCGAGCGCGCTCTGGAGATCTTCGCGGTAGTTGACGGCCGCGACGACCTCGGCGTGAACCGGCGCCGCGGCGAAGAACGCGCCGCCGACGAGCGCGGACCTCCATCGACGGGTGATCGCGAAGATCGCGAGCACGGACGCCGCGGTGCAGGCCGCGTAGAGCGCGAGCGAATGGAGATGAAACCCCGACGGGTCATGGCCGAAGAGCCGTCGATCGAGCCACAAAGACGCGACCATGATCGGCCGTGTCGCGTCGGGAACCCCGTGCGCCGCGCCGCGCCCGGACAGGAGATCGCCGAGCAACGACCCGAGCCCGCGGTCGAGCGCCGGATTATTTTCGACCGTCCATAGATCGTCGTAGGCGTAGCCGTAAGCGAGCGCCGGGACGAACGCGGCCGTCGCGAGCGCGGCCACGGCGAGGATGCCGGCGGTTCTCGCGCGCCCGCTTCGCGTGCGCCCTAGGGGCCTGGCCTCGATAGCCGTCATTTATTTTGCAGAGGACTTCGCGTCCAGGACACTAGAATCCCGCCCCATGCCGATGCCAGTGAAAACCGTCGCGACCGAAATCCCGGAGGTCCGCGTCGTCGAAACGGGGCTCGCGCGGGACGATCGCGGATTTTTTGCGGAGACACACTCCACGAAAATGTTCGCCGCCGCGGGGCTCGACGAAACCTTCGTCCAAGACAACCTGAGCAGCTCGAGGAAGAGCACCCTCCGCGGCCTGCACTACCAGATCGAGCCCGAGTCCATGGGCAAGCTCGTCCGGGTGATCAAAGGGTCGATCTTCGACGTCGCGGTCGACATCCGTCGCGGCTCGCCGACGTTCGGCAAGTGGGTTGGTCGCACGCTCACCGGCGAGAACCGGCTCTCGCTGTGGGTGCCGGTCGGATTCGCGCACGGGTTCCTCGCGCTCGAAGACGACACGCTGGTGCTCTACAAGTGCACGTCGATCCACGCGCCGGAGTTCGAGCGCGCCGTGAACTACGCGGACCCTGCGATCGGCATCGCGTGGCCCTTTCCGCCGTCGCTGGTGACGCCGAAAGACGCCGCCGCGCCGCCCCTCGCGAGCGCCGACTACAATTTCGCGTACCCACGCTGAGCGAGCCGCCGCGCGTCGAAGATCGGGCGCTACGGCATGACCGACGGACACGACGCCAGAAATTGCTGGAGCGCGTAAGCGCAGAGCGGGTCGCTGCCGTCGTAGACCGTGTACGTGCTCGCGCACTCTTCCTTCGTCGTCAGATCGCTGATCGACTGACAGCACCGATTCAAGTCGTCGCAAGTGCCCGGGGGGATGTCGGTCGCGCCGCCAGTGCTCGTCGCGCCGCCGGTGCTCGTCGCGCCACCGGCGCCGGGCTTGCCGCCGCTCGCTGACATGCCGCCGGTGCCCTTCGTGCCGCCGGTGCTCGTGCTGCCGCCGCTGTGAGCGCCGCCGGTATTCGCCGCGCCACCCATTGCCGTCGCGCCGCCGGCGCCCGTCACGCCACCGCCGTCCGATGCGCCGCCGGCACCGCCGAGCCCTCCGTCGAACCCGGCGGCTTCGCATATGGGAAGCGAACACGTCGCTGCCACCACGCAATTGCCGAGGCCCGACAGGCACGACTGACAATCGGCGTCGGGAACCGAGCAACTCGTCGCGCAGATCTGCGGCGCTTGACCGAGGCACGCGGCGTAGTCCGCGCACACGCCGCCCGAGAAATCGCCCGTAGTGAAATGAGCGCCGAAGCAAGTTTGATAAGCGACGGCACACTGCGCGCCGAGGCAAGCGCGATAAGTGTCGAGGCCGGTACAGTCGACCCCAGGAACGGCCGCGGACTCCGGGCACGTGGAGAGCAACGTCGGGTCGAATGCCGACGTCTGGGTCTTGGACGGGGAGCTGCACGCCGCCGCCATGAGAGCGACGACGAGAACCCAGCTATTGGGCAAATCCTGCGGCATGTCGACCCGCGTGCCGCGGCGGAATGAGCAGACCCGGCCTGCGAAACCGCCGCCGCTCGAGGAAGAGCGAACTCAGTAGGCTATTCTTCGTCGTTGGACCCGGCAAGAGAGCCATGTCGCCGGGCTCGGGGCCTCCCACTGGATTTTGCGACCCGAAGCTCTATACGGACGGCGGTGGCTCGCCGTCCGGCACGATGGCCCATCCCGTCTCCCGTAAGGGGATGGCCGAGCACATCCACACACGCAGGAACGCATGGACACCACTAGCGAACGCATCATCGAAGGCAACGCGGGGGCGAAGCTCGAGGCGGGACCTCCCGCGAGCGCGAAGGCAAAGGTCGAGCAAAAGTCCTCTAGCGGCCGGCGCGTCATTCTCATCGCGGTCGCGATCATCGGCGCGTCCATTGCGTTCGGCTACTGGTGGAACGGGCGAAATTACGAGGACACCGACGACGCGCAGATCGACGGCGACATCAGCAACGTCGGCTCGCGCGTTGCGGGTACGGTCACCGCCGTCTATGTCACCGAGGATCAGACGGTGACGGCCGGCGAACCTCTGCTCGACCTCGACACCGCCGACCTCGACGTCGCGCTGCTCCAAGCGAAAGCGGAGGTCGCGCAGGCCGAAGCCGAGGTGGCGGCGGAAGATCCGAACGTGTCGATCACCGAGACGACGAACTCGGCGTCGGTCTCGAGCGCGAGCTCGAGCGTCTATTCGGCCGCGTCGAGCTTGAGCGCCGCGAAGCAGCAAGTGGCGCAGATCGCCGCGCAGCTCGACCAGGCCAAGGCGACCGATCGCCAGGCGCAGCTCGACAAGGAACGCGACGCGCGCCTCCTTCAATCGAACGCGATTTCCCAGGCCGAGTTCGACAAGGCCACGAACCTAGCCGCAGCCTCGGCCGCCGGCGTGCAGGCGCTCGTTCAAGCGCTCGCGGCGGCGCGCGATCACGTGGGTGAAGCGCAGGCCGGCGTGTCGAGCGCGCAAACGCATCTCACCGAAGTGAAGTCCAACGCTCCTCGGCAAGTCGACACGAGCAAGGCGTCGCTCATCGTTCGTCAGGCGAACCTTGCGCTCGCCAAAGCGCGGCTGCACGAGGCGGAGCTGAATCTGTCGTACGCGCACCTCGTCGCGCCGGTCGACGGCATCATCGGCAAGAAATCGGTCGCGGTCGGCGATCACGTCGCTCCCGGCCAGGAGCTCGTCGCGATCTCGCAAATCGGGCGGGCGTTCGTGACCGCGAACTTCCGCGAAACGCAGCTCGAGCACATCCACAAAGGTCAGAGCGCGACGATCCACGTCGATGCGCTCGACCTCGACCTTCGCGGCAGCGTGGAGGCGATCGGCGGCGCCACCGGGTCGCGTCTCAGCATCTTGCCGCCCGAGAACGCGTCCGGAAACTACGTGAAGGTCGTGCAGCGCATCCCGGTGCGCATCAAGCTCGACCCGAACCAGGCAGGGCTCGACCGGCTACGACCCGGCATGAGCGTCGAACCCGAGGTGAGGGTGCGGTGAGCGGCGCCGCGCCGGCTGCCGCGAGCGTCCCGCCCTTCGCTCGCCCGGCCTACTTCGATACCGGCTGGACCGGCGGGCGTAACCCGTGGGCGATCGCGCTGGTCGTCACGCTCGCGACGTTCATGGAGGTGCTCGACACGAGCATCGCCAACGTCTCCTTGCCGCACATCGCCGGCAGCCTCTCGGTGACTCAAGACGAGAGCACGTGGGTCCTCACGTCGTACCTCGTCTCGAACGCGATCGTCTTGCCGATCAGCGGCTGGGCATCGACCAAGGTCGGGCGCAAGCGCTTCTACATGAGCTGCGTCGCGCTCTTCACGATCAGCTCTTTTCTGTGCGGGATCGCCCCGTCGCTCGGCTGGCTGATATTCTTCCGCGTGATGCAAGGGCTCGGGGGCGGCGGCCTCGGCCCGAGCGAGCAGGCGATCCTCGCCGACACGTTTCCACCGAAGAAACGCGGCATGGCGTTCGCCGTCTATGGCATGGCGGTCGTGCTCGCACCCGCGATCGGCCCGACCCTCGGCGGCTTCATCACCGACCATTTCTCATGGCGCTGGGTGTTCTTCATCAACGTCCCGGTCGGCCTCATATCGATGTCCCTG
>DATBBD010000079.1:0-2051 GCA_036271175.1 Polyangiaceae bacterium
GGCCGGAGGCGGGCATGCCTTTCGGCTTTCCGCCACTGAGCCACGACGAAACGCGCGCGCTCGGCGATTGGATGCGAAGGGGCAGCGGGGGTCCGCTTCCGCCGCCGGCGCCGTTGCAGTCCGAGCGCGATGCGATCGCGAAGTGGGAGTCTTTTCTGAACGCGGACGATCCCAAATCGCGCCTCGTCGCTCGGTACTTGTTCGAGCACCTGTTTTCGGCGCACCTTCGGCTCGGGGGAGTTTCCGACGATTGGTTTCGGCTCGTTCGCTCGCGGACGAGGGCGCCAGACGAGACCCAGGAGCTCGCGACCGTGCGTCCGTACGACGACCCTGGCGTCGCCCGCGCGTATTATCGCTTCCGGCGCATCCGCGAAACCATCGTCGAAAAGACGCATGTGCCGTACCTCCTCGACGACGAAAAGCTCGCGCGCCTGCGCCAGCTCTTTTTCGGGCCCGATTGGGGCGACGCTTCGCTGCGGTTTCCCTCGTACGAGCGTTCGGTAGCGGCGAACCCGTTCGTCGCGTTCCAGGCCATCCCGGCTCGCGCGCGCTACCAGTTCCTCTTGGACGATGCTTACTACTTCGTCAAATCCTTCATCCACGGTCCGGTGTGCAAGGGACAGGTCGCGCTCAACGTCATCGACGAACATTTTCTCATTTTCTTCCTGTCGCCCGCGGCCGACGTCGCCGTTACGGACCACGCCTACTTGCAGTCCGTCGCCGAGAGGCTCGCCATTCCCGCCGAGGGCGGCGACGGCGCGGAAGCGATCTACGGGCGCTTCAAATTCGACGAGCTCGCGTACCTGAGAGCGCAGGCTGCCAAGCTCGCGGGAGCGCCCGGGCGCGTGCTCGGAGACGTATGGAACGGCGATGGGACGAATCCGGACGCGGTTCTCACGGTCTACCGCCACTTCGACAGCGCGGTCGTGCTCAAGGGGGCGATCGGCGGAGTGCCGAAGACCGTCTGGGTCGTGGACTTTCCGATCCTCGAGCGCATGTATTACGACCTCGTCGCGGGCTTCGACGTGTTCGGCAATGTCATTCATCAGACGTCGACGCGCCGCTACATGAACCTCCTTCGCATCGAGGGCGAAGATCAGTTTCTGCGTTTCTTGCCGGCGGCGTCGCGAAAGTCGGTACGCGACTCGTGGTACCGCGGAAACGGCGTCGCGCGCCTCGTGGACGAGGTCGATCCGTTCTACGGCGGGCCCGAGCCGCAAATTCGCTTTTCGAATCCAGCGGACACCAAGGGACAACTGGTGGAGCGCATCCTCGGCGAGGCGATGCCGCCTGCGGTCGTCGGCGAGCGGGAACCCGTCCAATGGAAGGACGAACCGCTCGAAGCGGGCTCGCTTCGCGGCCGATTCGAACGCGAAGCGCGAACTGTCGCAGCATCTGCCGCGCCGTTCGTGCGCGTATTTCCCGACGCGGCGCTGCTCCGTGTGCGCGCCGAGCACGGCACGGGCGACGAGGACCTCGTCTATACCGTCATCCGCAATCGGTCACACCTGAACATCGACTTCATGTTCCTCGAGCAGGACTACCTCGCGCCGGCGGAAGACACGCTCCACGTCGTGCGGGGCATCGCCGTCACGCGTCCGAATCTCTTTCTGACGATATCGGCGGACGAGCTCGGCCGCTTTTTCGACGAGTGGCGCGCCCTCGCGCCGGGCAACGGCAGTTTCGCCCGCTTCGTCGATCACTACGGTGTCCGCCGGAGCGACCCGCGCTTCTGGACGACGGCGGACTTTTTCAACACTGAGTTCGCCAGAGTCGATCCCTTCGACGCCGGCATCCTCGACCTGATGCGCTACGGAAACGACTGACGCCCTTTCGAACGCTCACGGCGACCGGCAGGGAGTGACGTACTCCAGTGGGTCAGGGTATTGTGATACGAGAGAATAGGGAGGGGAGAAAATGAGCCGATCTGCTGTCGCTACGTTCATCGCGGCTTCGATCGCCGCCGCCTGCGGCTGCAGCAACGACCCTCTCGCCGAAGCGAGGGGGTACGCGGTCGATCCGATCCCGTGCGCACAGGATTCGGATTGCTG
>DATBBD010000080.1:0-3984 GCA_036271175.1 Polyangiaceae bacterium
ATCAGCATCGCCGTCATCGAAGCGAGCAAGCTGTCCGGCCCCGTCCACCCAGCGGCGCTCAGCCACGTCGCGGCCTCACTCAAAGCGCTCGCCAAAAAGAAGACGGCGGAGCAAGGGCAGAGCGCCTTCGTGATCGAGCGACGCTCGTACCCCGCGGACGATCCGGCGGGGCACGCTTAGTCGGTGTACGCCGGCTCGGCGTTACGGCTGACACGCGACCTGCTCCGGGAAGCTCTCGAGGACGAGGCACTTCGCGGAAGGGCATCCGGCACACGCGCATGCGGCGTCGGTGGTCGCGAAGCACGCGCCGCCGAAGACGACCTGGCACGCAGCGCCCGAGTCCGCGCGTGCGAACGCGCCGGCGCATGAAGCCGCGCCGGCGTTCGGCGGGGAGCCCGAACTGGTGCTCGGCGGGACGGGGCTCGCCGACCCCGCGGGCGGTGACGTCGGACTGCCGACAGGGTCGCTGCTCGTGCTTCCGCTCGGCCCGGACGGCGGCGAATCGTTTTCGCACACGGCCTGCGACGGATAGCTGTCGAGAAGGAGGCAATGCTCGCCGCATCCGGCGCACGCGCACGCGGCCTCGTCGCTCTCGAAGCATTTCCCGCCGTACGTCGAATTGCACACGTGCGCCGGGTCGCCCTGAGGGAACCCGGCGGCACAGGCTTCGGCGATCGTCTTCGCCGCGTCGCCTCCGTCGTGTTCGAGCGACGCCGCGGAGCCTCGCGACGTCGCCTCGGTGCCTCCGCACGCCGCCGCAGCCAACGCGACACACGCGATGAGCGACCGCGCGGCACGTTGCGTAAGCGCGCGCGTCGAGAGCGATTCGGTGGCAGAAGCGGCAAGGTGAGTGGTCATTTTTGTCTCCTCGGAAGCGGAAGTGGAAAGTAGCGTTCAGAAGGTCGCGATCGAAAACGGCGTTCCCGAAGCGGTGTCGCCTTGGACTCGAGTGCCGATGCCGCCGAGAGAACCGGACGGAACACCCGCGTCGACCGAGAGCTGCAAGGTGACGTCGATCTTGGTGAACTGGGACGGATCGACCTCGGTCACGTGAAAGCTGCCGGTGAGCTTCGTGACGTCGACGGGCAGAACGATTTGGCCGCGGCTGGTCGACGACGCCGATAGCGTCGCGTCCCACTGCTCGTCGAAAGCACCGTCCGCGGTTTTGAATCCGAGGGTGACCGGAATGTCGACAGCGTCGCGGCACGCCCCGGCGTCCACCGCGGCGATCTCGATCTCCGCGCCGCCCGAGCCGCCGCCCCAAGCCCAATGAACGAACGCCGCGTCGCCGCCCTTCGGCATGATCGACACCGTGAGCGCCGTGTCCCCGCCCTTGGCCCAATGCAGGTTGCCGGTGTGGCTTCCGCCCATCGTCGCCAGCGCGTCCGCGGCGCTGAAACCGAGCGGCGAGCTCGCCGTCGTCGCCAGCGGCGCGCTGGACACCGGTCTGCAACCGTACGATTCCTCGCCAGTTTGACCACCAGCGTGGTCGCATCCCTGTCCGGCGAACAGAATTGCGGCGGCGAGTAACAGCGAACGGGCGTGCATGACGGGCTCCTCGGGTTCGTGCGTGACGATCCCAGTCTGCCGATCGCCGATGCTCTGCGCCAGATCGACTCCGCACATTTCGTGCATCGTTGACGCCAACTAATGTGCGAATCTGATATATTCCGGAGATGCGCGAACGACGTGCACGGCGGGCGCCCGGCCCTGAAATCCTGGATTACGACGCACTATCTCGCGATCTGTTGCGGGCGCTTCGCGGGCGGCGCTCACAGGTCGCTTGGAGCCGGCGCCTCGGAGCCAAGAGCAACATCGCGTACATGTGGGAGTCCGGGCGCCGCGCGCCGACGGCCGCGAAGGCGCTGAACGCCGCCGCGCGCGCCGGGGTCGACGTGCAAGACGCCGTGCGCCGGTTCTATCGAACTCCTCCGGAGTGGCTCGAACGCGGGAACGTCACGACGCGCGACGGCGTGGCGACGTTGCTCGACGACCTTCGCGGTCGCACGCCGATTGGGGCGCTCGCGGAACGCACCGGACGGAGTCGGTTCGCGGTCTCGCGGTGGCTAGGCGGCGATGCCGAGCCGAGGCTTCCGGATTTTCTCCGGCTGCTCGAAGCCGCGTCGTTGCGCGTGCTCGACTTCATCGCCGTGCTGGTCGACCCGTCGCGGCTTCCGTCGATTCGGAATGCTTGGTCGGATCTGCAACGCGCGCGACGCGCCGCTTACGAAATGCCGTGGTCGCATGCAGTCCTCCGCGCACTCGAACTCAATGACTACCGAGAGCTCGCCGCCCACGAGCCGGGTTTCATCGCGCGACGGATCGGCATCTCCATCGACGAAGAATCGCGTTGTCTCGAGATGCTCGAGCGCACCGGACAAATCACGCGCCGCGGGCAGCACCTCGAAGCGGCACGCCCCCTCGCCGTCGACACTCGACAAAATCCGGCAGCCGGAAGAAAACTCAAAGCGTTCTGGTCACGCGTCGCGCTCGACCGGATCGAAAACGGCGACGAGAGCGGGCTTTTTTCCTACAACCTGTTTTCGATCTCGGAAAAAGACTACCAGCGGCTCCGCGAGCTTCATCTCGCATACTTTCGCGAGCTGCGCACCATCGTCGCGAGCTCGGCGCCCGCCGAACGCGTCATCGTCGCCAACGTGCAGTTGTTCGGCCTCGACGAACGGGCGTGAGAATTCCGCGAATCACGGCGTGTCGCACGTCCCGGTCGAATGGCCGCCTGCCGGAGCGGCGCAAACCGGGGATCCGCCGCTCGCCATCCGGCTCCGCACGGCGGGGGCGCTCGATCTCGGCGACTGGCTCTCCTTCCTGATCGAACCGGACGCGGACATGCCGACGATCAAGAACGACGGTTTGCGCTTCCGTGGGGAAGCTCAGCTCGCGGGAAAGCTCTACGGCGACCGGTTCGGGATCGACACTCCGCCGCGACGGTTCACGGCGTATCGCACGTCCCGGTCGAGCGCGCCGTGCGCGTGTCGCACTCGCCGAGGTAAGGTTTGAAGTCGCCGCTGTAGATCGGACAACAATTGGGCGCGGCGCCTGGGCACTGCGTGTGATCGTGGCAAATCTGGTAGGTCCCCGCGCTGGGTTTGCATTGCGTTTGAACTCCGCCCCCGCTGGCTTCGCCCGAGCACACCCCGGACGCGCAATCTTCGGGCCCGTCGCAGAGCAGCGTGAGCTGGCTCGTACAAATGCCCGTAGCAGATGCACAGGTGCCGCCGGCCTCGGAAAAGTCTCCGCAGCATTGAATTACCGGTGATTCGCACGCCGGCGTGGTCCCACAACCGATTTGGTTCGGGGTGATGTTTGTTTTGTAGGGGGTACCTTTCGGTCCGGTCGGCGGCGTGGGTTCGGTGTCGCCGGGCACATCGCATGCCCCTGACGAGACGAGGGCGCGGCTATCGCATTCGCCGAGAAACGGCGCGAACTGGTCGGTGAAGATCGGGCAGCAGTTCGGCGCCGCGCTCGAGCATTGGGTGTGGTCGTGACACATCACGTACGTACCCGGAGTCGACGCACACGTTGTCTCTACGCCGCCGCCGTACGGTTCTCCGGAACACAAACCCGTGGTGCAATCTTCGGGGCCGTCACATTCCAGACTGATGTTGGACGAGCAAACGCCGTCCATCGGCCCGCAGCCGCCACCCCCCGCGGCGACGGTGCTGCTGCAACACTTGCCCACCGGCGATTGACACGCCGGGATCGAACCGCAACCCACCGTGTCTGGCGTGATCGTGGTGCTGAAGTGACCCGAGAACCCAGCGTCGTTCGACGACACCAAGCCACCGTCGATGTTTTCTGGCCCTTCGCCGCCGTCTCGTCGTCCACCGCTCCCCACGCCGGCGCCGCCGGTGCCGTTCCCCGCGCCGGTGCCGTTGATTCCGCCGGTGTTCGGCGTTCCCGCGGTGCCACCGGTTCCGGTCGTCTGCGCGCCGCCCGTCGCCGGCGTGCCGCCGGAAGCGGGTT
>DATBBD010000081.1:0-4061 GCA_036271175.1 Polyangiaceae bacterium
GCCGGCATGGTCCTCAGCGCGACGGTGACTGCCTTGGTGGTCGAGGCGAACGTCGCCAGTGGAGCCGCCGGAAAGCGCGGCGCCGCGTCCGCACCGCTGTCCGTAGACGTCGACCCACCGGTCGCGGTGGCGCCCATCGACCCATTGCCGGGCATGTCGTTCGAGCTACTGCACCCCGAGACGACCGACCCGAAAACTAGAAGCGTGAGACCGAAGCCGACGACGCGCTGCATGATCGATCCCTTTCTACTCCAACGAACGGTCTCGTCCAACCAAGGGTCCAACGCTCTCGACGAGCAAAGGTTCCCAAGATCCTACGGGACGGCGCCGCACAAAGTTACGATTGTCGCTTTTGCCGCGTCCTTCGACGTTGCGCGAACCCGGTTCGTCGCGTGTTTCAAAAGCGCTCCGCGTGATCAACGCACCTCGTACCGTCACGGATTTCCGCAGCCGCGCGGAGCGACAAATTGACGCATCTCTAGTTTGTTCCGTCCGTGGCATAGGCATGTCGCCACTTGGACAGGATCAGGAGGATCTCTTCGCGATGATCAAACAGCTTTTCGTTTCGACGCGCTTCGCGGGCCGCGCACTAATTCTTGCTACGACCGCAGCGTGCAGCTTGGCGGTAACGAACGGATGTTCGAGCGATTCGAATCCGGGGACGAGCGGCACGGGCGGCTCGACGAGCACCGGCGGTAGCGGTGCGGCGGGAACGGGCGGAACACCGGCGGGAACCGGGGGCTCCACCGGGGGAACCGGCGGCTCGGGTGGCATGTGTTCGGCGCCGGGCGGCGCCGTCACCGGGGCCGCGAACACACACTGCGCCCAAGCAGATGGCGGGATGATTACGCAGTCGATCGGTGCGTGCCAGACCAGCGTCGACGCGGGTGCCGATACGTCGCTCGACGCCGGCCTTCTCGGCGGCGACTACGGCGATACGAACTACGGAAGCCAAGCGTACGACGACGACTGCAAGTACAACGTGTCGTGGACGAGCACTCCGATCTGCGAAAACGCGGACGTGACGTTCACCGTGACCGCGACCATGCTCGCCGGTACCGACTCCAGCGCGCCCAAACAGCTCGCTGCGGGAAGTCCGCTCACGGGAGCAGCGCCGTACATCGAGGCGTTCAAAATCGAGGGCGACGGCGGCATCACGCTCGCCCCGCCCACCGCACAGACGCCAACGGAAATGGCCGGCGGCAAATACGCCATCGGGCCCATCCAGTTCGATGAGCCGGGTCAATGGATCATTCGTTATCACTTCAACGAGGAGTGCTCGGACGATCCAGAAGACTCACCGCACGGCCACGCCGCGTTTTACATCAACGTCCCTTGAGCCTCCCGAGGCGTCCAGCGTCGTGATATCTGACTCGGGCGAGGGTGTTTCGAATCCTTGCCCGAGACAGAGACGAGCGCGATCGTGAAGAACCGTTTCAAGTCCCTCGTCGTGGCGTCGCTCTGCGCCGTCGGCTTGTCCGCGTGCGCTCATGTCGCGCCCTACCAACGCGAGCGGCTCGCCGACCCGACGATGGCACTCGACGACATGTCGGGCGCAGCGGAGGGCCACGTCCACGCGGTTCACGAAGGAGCGGCAGGCGGCACGGTCGCCGCGTCGAGCGGGTGCGGCTGCAACTGATTGCCGCCGTCGTCGTGGGCGCCGCGATCGTCGCAAGCGCCGCGCGAGCTCTCGCCGACGATTCAGCGACGAACGCGCCGGACGCGCCCGCGTCACGGCCGAAAACGGTGGCGCCGATCGTCGCGAAAGCGTCGCTCGACACGACAGCGTACACCGACTCCGATCATGTCAGCGTCGTCACGCCGGTCGTCTCCGCCGAGGTCGGCGATCGCGAAGGCGCCTGGAAGGTCCACGGCCAGTACCTGGTCGACGTGATCTCCGCCGCTTCCGTCGACATCGTATCGACCGCGTCGCAGCGCTGGCACGAGGTGCGTCAGGCCGGAACCCTCGGCGCGGGCTACAAGCCGAAGGACTTCGGCGCGGACGTCTCCGCCGCGATCTCGCGCGAGCCCGACTACGGCTCGGTCGCCGGCGGCGGCAATCTCATTTGGGACTTCGACGAAAAGAACGTCATAGCGCTCCTCGGTTACTCGTACGACCACGACACGATCGGGCGCACCGGAACGCCATTCAGCGTGTACTCGCACGCGCTTGCCGTGCACACGCTCGCTGGCGGCATCACGCTCACGCTGAACCGCGCCGCGGTGCTCGCGCTGGTGAGCGATGTCATCATCGAGAGCGGCGACCAATCGAAGCCGTATCGATACATTCCCATGTTCAGCGCCGACGTCGCGCCGACCATCGCGAAGGGCGCGTCGATCAGCGTCGTCAACGCCGAGCGGCTCCCCGATCGGCCGCTCGAAAATCTGCCCGATAGCCGCGATCGGTATTCGCTCACCGCGCGCTTCGGTTATCGCTTCGCGCACGGCACCCTCCGCGCCGACGAGCGACTCTACACGGACACCTGGAGGCTCCACGCAACGACCACCGAGCTCCGCTACTACGCAAACCTCTCGCGCCGGCTCATGGTCTGGCCGCTCGTTCGCGTGCACGCGCAAAACGGTGTGTACTTCTGGAGCCGCGCCTACGTCTCCTCGTTCGGCAACGGTTCGTTCGAGCTCCCCGAATATCGCACCGGCGATCGCGAGCTCGGCCCGCTCTATTCGATCACCGGCGGCCTCGGCGGAAGCTTCGGCATCGGGCCGTCGTCGGATCCGTCGCTCCTCTCGATCCGCGCGCAAGCCGACTACATCGGGACCGAGTTTCTCGACGACCTGTACGTGAAATCCCGCGGCAGCGTGCTCGGCACCCTCGGGCTCGACGGGGTATTCCAATGATCGGGCGCTTATTTTGGGGCTCCCTCGCCGTCGTACTCGTCGGCGGCACAGCGTGTTCCGGCAAGTACGACGGGGCGTCCTACGCCGTCGCGGACGAACCGCGCCTCGACACCTTCGACGTGGTCGTCAAAAATCTCGACTATTCGTGCGGCAACCTCGCTTGCCACGGCGCGGCCGGACGCAATCTGCTGCTCTACGGCGTCGAAGGCCGGCGGCTCGCCCCGACCGACGTCGCCTGCGGCCGCTCCACGACGCCCGACGAAATTCTCGCCGACTACCGCTCCGTCGTGGGGCTCGAGCCGGAAATCATGTCCGAGGTCGTCGCCTCCGGCGGCAAGGATCCGGAACGGCTCACCTTGATCCGAAAAATGAACGGCACCGAGTCGCACAAGGGCGGCACCGTGTTCGCGATCGGCAGCAACGGAGACCTCTGCGTCCGCGGCTGGCTCACCGGCTCCGACGATCCATCGGCGTGCAACAACGCCTTCAACCCGGGGGACCCGTTCGTCGCATGTCCCTGATCGGCTTTCTCGCGCTATTCCTGTTCGTCGCGTGCGCCGACCCCGTGCACGACGCGGCCGTCGACGCGCTCGGCGGCGAAGCGCCCGGTGTTCCACCAGGTCCCGATCATCGACCCGGGCAACCGTGCCTGACGTGCCATGGAGGCCAGGGCCCGGCGTCGTTCGAAATGGCCTTCGGCGGAACGGTGTTCGCTTATCTCGCGTCGAACCAGCCCGCGGGCGGCGCGACGATTCATTTGCTCGACGGTGCGCAGCACACGTTCACCACGCAGACCAACTGCGCCGGCAATTTCTGGGTCCCGAAACCGGCGTTCGAACCGACGTATCCCGTGCAAGCCGCCGTGCAGTGGGCGTCCGCGACCGAAGTGATGCGCACCGAGATGCGCCTCAACGGCGATTGCAACTCCTGCCACGTGCAGCCCGAGACCGGGGCGTCGCCCGGGCACACCTGGATCCTCGCGCCGTCCACGCCGGTTCCGGAGGTCTCGTGTCGATGACGCGGCGTGCTCGGTTCGTCGCACGCGTCGCGAGACTCGCGCTTCTGGCGAGCAGCACCGTCGTCGTCGCGTGTTCGAGCAACGATGGCGTCGGACAGGGCCGCGACTACCTGGGCGGCGAGGCCGGCGTGGCGTCGTGCCCGATGGCGAGCGGGAACTGCCCGGCATCCGGACCGAGTTATGCGAC
>DATBBD010000082.1:0-2115 GCA_036271175.1 Polyangiaceae bacterium
TCGCCGATTGACTCAGCCCGACGCGCGCCGCGGCCTTCGTGACGTGTCGCTCGGCGAGCAACGCCTCGAGCACGACGAGCAGGTTCAGGTCGAGCGCACTCAGCTTCAAATCATGCATCACATGCATGAATATAGTGCCAACTGTGCATTGGACGAATAGTCGAAGGAGGCGCAGATCCTCCTCAGCGGAAAGGGAAACAACCATGTACGTCGTCACTGGAGCCACAGGAAACACCGGGTCCGTCGTTGCAAATCGCCTCTTGGATGCGGGAAAGCAAGTGCGTGTCATCGTGCGAAGCGCCGAGAAAGGCGCTCGTTTCGCGAAACGAGGGGCGGACGTCGCCGTCGTCGATTTGAACGACGAGCCGGCTCTCGAAGCCGCGCTGAAGGGCGCGGAAGGCCTCTATCTCTTGTCGCCGCCCGACCCGACCGCGAAGTCGTTCATTGCCGAGCGCAAGCTGCTCACCGAAAGCATTGCGAAGACGATTCAGCGAGCGAAGGTGAAACACGTCGTCCTCTTGTCGTCGGCCGCGGCGCAGCACGCCTCCGGCACCGGGCCGATCCTCACCGTGCACAACGCCGAGGAGCAGCTCCGCGCCACCGGCGTTCCGACGACGTTCGTCCGCGCGGCGCACTTCGTCGAAAACTGGGGCGCGGTGATCGCCGTCGCGAAAAAAGACGGAGTATTGCCGTCGTTCCTGCCCGAAGGTCTGCGCATCCCGATGGTCGCCGCGCGAGACATCGGCGCCGTCGCGGCGCAAGCGTTGCTCGACGGCCCGCGCGGACATCGCGTCATCGAGCTCGCCGGTCCACGAGACGTGAGCCCGGCCGAAGTCGCGATCACGGTCGGAAAGCTCCTCGGTCGCCCCGTGAAGGTCGTCGAGGCACCGCTCGACGCCGTCGTGCCCACGTTCACGAGCTTCGGCTTTTCGGAAAATGTCGCTGGGCTCTTCCGTGAAATGTACGCTGGCGTCGCAAGCGGCGTCGTGAGCTTCGACGGCCGCGGCGAACCCGCGCGTGGCACGACGACGGTCGAAGACGCCCTCCGTCCGTTCGTCTGAGGACGCATCACCTCGGAGCGCACTGCGCAAAGCGAGCGCGTCGGCCCGCTCGTCCACGCGAACGGTCTTTGGTTTGGGGCACGCGGTCCACGCGCGGCGTCACAGAGTCGCACGCTGACGTCCGCGTGCCCCCCATTAAATCGAAGGAACGACTAGCGAGCGAGCGGCATCGAATGAACCGACCGGAAAGGTGCTGTGGCTCGAAGCCTCGGCACTCTTCGTCCTGTGTCATGAGGTCTCGAGCGACGATCTCCGAGCGTCGTTCCAACGGTCCGAAAATCGATTCGCAGTTGACGCGGGCGCTGGCGCGCATTATTCAACCAAATAGTTGAATGTTAGCCGCCAACGTCGACCTCGTCTTTTCAGCGATTTCCGATCCCACGCGGCGGCGAATTCTCGATCGGTTGCAGCGCGGACCGGCGCGCGTCACGGACATCGCGGCGCCGTTCGACATGTCGCTCAATGCGGTGTCGAAGCACGTGAAGGTGCTCGAGAGCGCCGGCCTCGTGCGCCGTTCGCGGCAAGGGCGTGAGCACGTGCTCGCGCTCGACGCGCGCCCGCTCGCGAGGATCGCCGGTTGGGCGAACGGCTACGAACGCTATTGGACGGAGCGGATCGATCGGCTCGAGTCGTTTTTTGCGGAGAAAAGGAAGCGATCATGAAGCAAATCGAATTGACCGTGACTCGATTGATCCCGGCCGCGCCGGCAGACGTCTACGACGTGTGGACCGACACGAAGAGTCCCGGCGGTCCGTGGTTCGGGGCCGACCGCGTGATCCTGAACCCGGTCGTCGACGGGCTCTTTTTCCATTCGATGCTGCACGAAGGGAAAGTGTGGGCGCACTACGGCCGGTTCGTCCGGCTCGATCGCCCGCGGGTCATCGAGCACACCTGGATGTCGGAGGCGACGAAGGGCATCGAAACGACGGTGACCGTCACGTTCGAACCGAAGGGCAACGATACGCAGATCACGGTGCGCCACGCCGGCGTTCCGGACGACGAGCTCGGTCGCCAGCACCGAGAAGGGTGGACGTACATGCTCAACGCGATCGCG
>DATBBD010000083.1:0-10721 GCA_036271175.1 Polyangiaceae bacterium
TGAGACCGAGCCCCATGCCTTCGCCGACGTCCTTCGTCGTGAAGAAGTGCGTGAAGATCATGGCGCGCTCCTCCGGGCGAATGCCGGAGCCGTTGTCCTGAACGGAGATCACGAGGAGATCGTCTCTGCCTTTCGCGTTCACGCGCACCCAACCGGTGCCGTCGCGCGGCAGCGCGTCGAGGGCGTTCTGGATGAGGTTCGTCAGGACCTGGTTCATTTCCTCGGGCACGCATTCGATCTGGCCGTCGCCGTCGAAGAGCATCTCGACCACCGGCCTGGTCATTCCGGCTTGAAGCACCGACGCGACGTCGCGCGTCGCCTCGAACACGTCGAGCGGCTGGAACGTCCTCGTATAGCCCTCGCGCGAGTAGCGCTGCATGAGAACCACCGTCGCCCCGATCCTCCGGAGGCCGGTCTCCGCGACGTCGAACATCTTTTCGAGCCGCGCGTAGTGATCGATCGCGACCAGCGCCGGAGCGGCGTCCCCCGGCGTCGGAACGTCCTTGCGCGTGCGCGCGACGACCGCGTCGACGTCGCGCCGGATCAGCGAGAGCGCGTTCTTGATGTAGTTCAGGGGATTGTTGATCTCGTGCGCCAGGCCGCCGGCGATGGTCTCGAGCGAGTCCATATTGTGCGTGAGGACCAGATCCGCGGTCGTCTCTTGGATCCGCACGAGGCTGCGCACGGTGGAGACCAGCTCCTTCGTCGAAAATGGCTTGGCGAGGTAGGCGTTCACGCCGGCCTCGAGACCCGCGATGCGATCTTCCACGTCGCTGCGCGCGGTCAACATGACGATGGGAATGTGCCGAGTCCGCGCGTCGGTGCGGAGCCGGCGAGTGAGCTCCATACCGTCGATCTCCGGCATCATCATGTCGGTGATGATGAGGCTCGGGAGGTGCTCGACGGCGAGCTCGAAGCCCTTGCCGCCACCCGGCGCGGCGAAGATTCGGAACTGGCTGCGAAGCGCCAGATGAATGACTCGAATGACGTCCGGCGTGTCCTCGACCACGAGCACGCTCTGCTGACGTTGGTCCTCGTCCGGATCGCGATCGATGACGCGTTGATCCGTCGCTTCGTCGATGTCGAGCAAGCGGTAGTGGCTCATCGCCTCCACTTGCCACTCACCGATGCCGTGGTCCGATTCGCGGTTGCCGGCCGCGCGGGCCTCTTGCCGCGCACGGCGATCGAGCGACTCGGGGTCGAAATGCCCGCGGCCCTTCAAGAGCTCGACGGTGAACGTCGCGCCGCCGGACGCGCCGTTCTCCGCGCGGATCCCGCCGCGATGCAGCCAGACCAGCTCGCGAGCGAGGGCCAGACCGAGCCCGGTGCCGCCGAATTTGCGAGTGCCGCCCATGTCGACTTGAACGAACCGCTCGAACAGCATGTCGGCCATGCCGGGCGGGAAACCGATCCCGGTGTCGATGACCGCGACGCGTACGATGTCGCCTTCGTCGTGCAGCGACACGCGGACCTTCCCGCGAGGTGGAGTGAACTTGCAGGCGTTCGACAACAGGTTGACGAAGACGCGCTCCATCCGCTCGAGGTCGCAATAGACGCGGCAAGATTCGACGTTGGAGTCGAACGTGAGCTCGACCGATTTGCGTTGAGCGAGCGATTGGACCTGGAGGACGAGACCGCGCAGGTATTCGGCGAGATCGTGCTCGGCGATCTGCAACCGTAGCCTCGACTCGTCGAGCTTCGACAGATCGAGCAGATCGCCGATGAGCTTCAAGAGCTTCACGCCGCTCCGGAGCATCGACTGCAGGGTCGCCCGCTGCGCTTCGGTGAGCTTCCCCGTCTCGCCCTGGATCATGAGCTCCAGCGGAGCGAGGATCATCGTCAGCGGCGTCTTCAGCTCGTGCGTGATGTTTGCGAAGAACTCCGATTTGAATTTATCGAGCTGCTGGAGCCGCACGTGGGCGCGCTCGAGGTTCGCCTTCGTCGACTCGATGACCAGCTCTCTGGCCACTTGCTCGCGCCCGGTGCGGTAGCCGAGGACTTGTCCGCCGCCGGCGACGAGAGCGGTCGACGCCAGGAAGAACAAATTCGAGACGGCGGTGAAGCCGAGCGAACGCGGGTTCAGCAGGAAATTGGGAAGGAAGAACGAGACGACCACCCCGATTTGCACCGTCGCCACGACGCGCGGCGGCCATACGAAGAGGAGGCCGATGCCGACCAGAATCAGCGAGAGGCCCGCGTAGTAGGGCGACGCGAGCCCGCCCATCTGCACCGTCATCAAGCTGATGCCGCACGCGATGAGGATCTGGTAGCCGCCGGAAAGCAGATTCACGTGTCGCTCGAAGATCGAGCGATTCACCAGACGGAACATGACCAGCGTCACGATCGTGATGAGAGCCCGCGTTCCGTACAACACCGGCAACCACGCGCGCGGCGCCAGGAGGTAGTCCAGGATCCCGAACAGGGGATAAAGGACGATCACCAGCCAGAGGGAACTCAAGGTGCCGCGCCGATTGCGCGCGATCAGCCAAGCGGACCACCGCGCCTCGAGCTCCGCCTGCTGAACCTCCTCGATCATTTTACTCGCGCGTCAGCTGGACGAACGGGTTCACCCCGGTCGGCTCCTCGATGATCGAGACGTCCGCCTCCGGCGCGGCTTCGCGCGCGAACTCGAGCATCTCCCACGGCTCGCGATAGATGAGGTACCAATCGCAGTGGAACTCGATGATCCATCGGCTGGGGCTCGAGGGAACCATGTTCCCGATGTAGAGGGTACCCCGTTCGGCGACGCTCGCGTAAAGAGACCGGGTGAGCGAAACCGCCGTCGCGGTCGGTAGGTAATCAAACAACCCACACGAGAAAATAGCGTCGAATTTTCCAAGCGGCGCGAACAGAGTCGGATCGCGCAAGAGCCGTTTGATCGTGTCGTGCAGGTAGACGACCTTCACTTGATCCGGCCATCGCGCGGCAACGAGCCGCTTCAGTCGGCCGTACGAAAATGCGAGCGCTCGCTTGTCTTGATCGAACAGCACGATCTCGACGGGGTGCGGAATGCTCTCGCGCTCTCGGAGCAATTCGTACGTTTCTTGTGCGGGCCCGGCGGCGATCGACAAGATGCGAATCGGACGATTCCCCGAGCTCGGGCGGTCCAATAGCGCCGAGAGCTGGCCCTTCACCATGTCTTTGCGCTCCCGGACGGCCGCCGCCGCCGGCGTCGACACGTACGCCACGTTCATCGCCTTCGCGAACAGCGTGCTGCCCGAGAAGTGATTGCCGTAGAGGCCGTTCATCAGCTCGAAGTCGCCGGGATAGCCGAGCGGCTTCTCCTTCGCGCGCCGCATCCACCACGATTGCATCAGATACGAATCGAGGTGACGGACCGAGTACTCCTTGAGTTTCTGCAATTCCACGGGGTTCGATCGGTCGAGGGCTTCGTGCACCGCCTGGGTCGCGACGAGGATCTCGTCGACCACTTCACGCTTGATGCGCTCCACGAGCGCGCTCCGCGCGGGGGATTGCTGATCGCCGTGCGCGACGTGCCAGGGCAGCGACGCTTCCAGCTCACCGAGCTGCTCCTCGGCGTCGATGAAAAGAAGACGGAGCTCGGCGATGCGCGCCTTCACGCGTTCGTGTCCCGACACGCGCCAGGGGCGGCTCTTGAGCGCGAGACCCGGGCCGGCGCCGTTCCACGCCTTCACGTCGCGCAGCTGCAAGACGTCGTCGATGTTCATCAGGGTATCGAGGAACGAAACGCCGACGACCTGCGTGTTCGCGACCTGTCGCACCGAACCGACGCGCGCGGACCCGCGGTACGCCTCGTGTCGATCGAAGCTCACCGTGACGAGCGGAATCGTGTCACCGACGGACAGCGTTTCGATCTCGGTCCACTCGAAGGCGACGCCGTTTTGCGACACGTCGTGGAGCGGGCACGCGCGCTCGCGATCGGCAACCTTGATGAGGACCTTTGCGCCGACGGGGCCGAACTCGGCAGACGGATATCGAGGAGGCCTGAAGTACACTTCGCGACCGAGACCGCCGTCGAGATCCTGATAGCTGCGCGGAGACTCTGGAGCTGGCGGAATGGTCGAAGGGCTGCGTTCTTGCCATTTCGCGTCCGAACCGGGCGCGACGGATTCGCGGCTGTCGTGGAAAATGGCCGCATCGTTCGTAGTCATTTTCGAAAGGTCCTTCTGTAGAAAATAAGAAACCGGGTGGGAGCGGAATCGACCTCGGCGCGCCACGAGATCGCCGCACCCAGCGTCACGCTTCCGAACGAGGTGGATCGTTCGAAGTGTCTACGCTGGTTGACATGCTGGTTCTCAATATCACGACGACAGGTCGTTCGTCGTGTCGGCCGAAAGTGTGTCGTCGTCGAAACTTCGACGACATCGAAAGTCCACGCGTTCGTCTCACGGCTGCTTCCGGAATTGGCGCGAACCAAGAAACGCAGCAGCACATGATGACGCCGCCGCGGGCGAGACGGACGGTACGGCGTTCACCGGAAACGGTGAGACGTCCGTGCAAGCTTCTTAACGGGCGAGGAATCGTCCGCTGCTCATCGGCAAGATTCACTTCCGCTGTAGGGCCGAGTGAGCGGTTTCATCCCGAACTCCCGCGCAGAAGATTTCGCGGACTACCCGAACGCGACGGGACGCGACCCGACTTGGTTCGACCCCATCACGCTATCCGGTGCGGTTGTAGCTCGTGTTCTCGAGGAGGATGACGTTGCTCTTCGAGCGGGTTTCTCCGGCGTTCGTCACGTAGACGGCGGGCTTGTCGACGATCGGGCAAACTTTTTCGCACGCGCCGCAACCCACGCAGAGGTTCGGATCGACGTGAGGGCGTTTCAGTTTCACGGTGAGCATCTTCGGCTGCTCACCTTTCTTGTCGTAATGACCCTCTCGCTTCGGGACTTCGACCTCTTCGGCCCAGATCGCTTTGGGCGAAGTAGGACAAAATTCCTCACAGACGATGCAGGGGGTGCCCATCGCCCAGGGCAAACACCTCCCCTGATCGTACATGGCTGTTCCCATCGCGATCGGCTTCTGGCCGACGCCCATCTTCTCTTTCTCGGTGATCTTCTGGATCGCTCCGGTGGGGCACACTTGCCCGCAAAGAACGCAGGAAAACTCGCAATAACCGATGCGCGGAATGAGGATCGGCGTCCAAAGCCCCTCGACACCGGCCTCGAAAAAGGCCGGATGGAGCGCATTGTTCGGACACACTTTCATGCACTCGGCGCAGCGAATGCATCGGTCGAGAAACTCGCGCTCTTCGACGGCGCCCGGCGGGCGAATGACTTTCTCGCTGTAACCGCGGTCGGGCCATCCCGCTATGCGGAACGCCGGAATCGCGAGCGCGCCCGCCGCAGCCGTTGCGACGACGGTGCGCCGTTCGAGGTCGGGGACGGACGTGGTTCCCTTCCGGTTCGGTAAGAATCGGAACTTGATAACGTCCTCGGGGCACGCCGCTTCGCAGTTGAGGCACATATGGCACTCGTCCTGCCGATGCTTCACACCGCCTTGCGGGCTATCGGCGCCCTGGCAATGCACGATGCACAGGTTGCAGTCGGTGCACTTCGAGTGATCCTTCTCCATACCGAAGAGCGAGAATCGCGAGATCACGCCGAGAAACGCGCCGAGCGGGCAGAGCGCGCGGCACCAGAACCGCGGAACGATCCGGTTCATGAACAGGATTGCTACGAAGAGCACCACGATGAACCAGGTCTGATGGAAATAGAGCTGGTTCGGCGTCCAGACGGAGCGCGAGAGAAAGTCCTGCGAAGCGTCGCTCGCGGTTTGAAGCGCGCGCACGTTCGTGTCGGCGATGACGTTTGCCGACCGGATGCCGAGGTATTGCAGCGCAGGTAGAACGCCGAGGCCGATGGCGCGGACTGCAACGCAGATCGGATCGAGCAGCCCGCCGATGGCACTCCCCGCGACGGCCGCAGCGAGAAAGGCGACCATCAAATAATACTTCGCCGCTTGCCAGTAGTGCGTGCGGTTCGCCTCGACGCGCTGCTTGCCGCGAACGTAACGCGACGGAAAAATCCACGCGAAGAAATGGTGAAGCGTCCCGAACGGACAGATCCATCCGCAAAACACGCGCCCGAACACCAAGGTGAGCGCCACGATACCGAGCGACCACGCGAGCCCGCGATAGACGGCGTGCGTCGACAAAAGCGTCATCGCCGCGACGAACGGATCGGCGAGCAAGAACCCTTCCACCGGATACGGGAGCCGCACCGGCGTCTCCGAGCTCGCCGAGAACGTGCCGCGGAACGCGGTGTTGCAGAGCAAGAACAGAAACAATCCGAGAAAGCCGGCTTGTGCGAACCGCCGCGCCCAAACCAAGTAACGGATGATCGGCCGCGCCGGGATGCCCGACCCGGGGCGTTTCTTTTTCTTGGACCTGGTTTTTTTGGGGGGTTCCCTTTTCGGCGGAGCCGTCGGCGGGACGATCTTCTCCACCGGGTTCGGCGACGCCGGAGCCGTTGTTTCGACCACCGTCGTGGTCGGACGGGTCGGCGACGCCGCGCGCGCCGGCGCAAGGTCGAGCGCGGCGACCGGTCCCGGCTTTCCGAGCCACGGGATCGGCAAAGGGAGATCGGAAGGCTCCGGCTCGGGGTGATGCGAGCACGCCACTCAGACCTCCACGTGCGGGAGCGACGCCCAATCCACTTCGCCGATGCCGCGCTCGCGGGCGAGCTTCAGATAGCCGAGGTTCTCCGGTTTTTGACCGATGAGCGTGCAGCCGTACGCGTCGGCGGCGACCTGGTCGATGCTCGCGATCACTTGGTGCACGTCCTCGGCGTCGTCGATGTTGCCGCCCTGAGGGCCGTTTCGCATGAGCACGCGCGTCGCGTCCACGACGGTCAACGTCGGTCGCATGAACGTCGCGAGATCGGCGATCGACACGTCGATGCTCTGATGGAGCCGGTTTCGTCGACCGCCGAGGATGCCGTACCAATTTTTCATGGCCGCGGTGTACTTCGACAGGTTGTGGTGCTTGGCGACCGGCACGTTGATGACCTTGTCGGCGTTCACGAGCGGCGTGTAGATCGGCCACTGATCGAGCACGTCGCCCTTCATCCGGATCTCGCGAAACCGATGCGCGGCGGGCAAAATGACGGTGGCGCCGACGTCGTGGGCCGCGCGCCAGATCCCCGAGCGCTGGAAGCAACGGTTCGGCTCGTTGCACGACGCGTCGGTGACGACGACGCGCGACGCGCCCGCGTCGAACGCCATCTTCACGACCTCCGCGACGACGAGCGGGTTCGTGTTCGCGGCGTGAACCGGAAGCCGATCCCACCCGATGTTCGGCTTGACCGCGACCACGTCGCCGCGCGAGACGAAGCGGTGCATACCGCCCAGCGCGTCGACGGCGCGACGCGCGAGCACGGCGGGATCCGTCGAGCTCTTCGCGATGGCCATCATCGGCAACGCGGACACGGGCGGCGACGCGAAATTCCGCACCTGGCGCTGGCCGCCCAAGGCCGCAACGTCATAGCCGCCGCGGTCGAATCGGGCGCGCGTCAGGAGCGCCGCACCACCGAGGACGGCGCTCGCCGCCGCGATTCGCCCGACCGCCTCGCGACGCGACACGGGACCCGGCATCGCGCGAGCCTGGGCTAGAAGCCCAAATCAGTCAAGGAACCCGCCCTGAACGCATTCGCAGTTCGGCGTCACGACCACCGAGATAAGAGGAGGGCCCCTTGTTTAGGTGCCTGGCCGAGATTAGGTTGCCGGGCCCGACGACCTCGGTGGAGAGAACCATGAAGCCCGAAATTCATCCCGAATACAAACCGGTGGCCGTGACCTGCGCGTGCGGCAACAAGTTCCAGACTCGGTCCACGAAGGGCGATATCTCGGTCGACGTGTGCGGCGATTGTCATCCGTTCTACACGGGCAAGCAGCGACTGGTGGACACGGCCGGTCGAATCGACCGCTTCCGCCGCAAGTACGGCACGCCCGCGGCGAAGTAGCCGCGCGATCCGAGCGCGCCTGCGAAAGAGAAAGCCGCGCGCGGCAGGTCCGAGAACGTCCGCGCGCCGCGTCGAAAAAAAAAGCGCGTCGCCGCGAGACGCTCGCGCGCAGGTACTCGCGTGGCGCCCGCAGAGTTGAATTTTCGCTATAAACGTCGTGGCGATCCATGATCCCCGTCGACAAGCTAGAAGCGGTCCTGCGCCGGAGAAGCGAGATCGACGATCTCATGTGCGATCCGAAGGTGATCGCCGACTCGTCGCGCATCCAGAAGCTGAGCCGAGAGCGGAGCAACATTTTGCCGCTCGTCGATGCGTTCGGCACCTGGCAGGACACTGAACGCAAGATGCGGGACGCCCGCGAGCTCCTCGCCGATCCGGACTTTTCGGCGATGGCGCGCGAAGAACTCGCGGAGCTCGAGGCGCGACGCACGGCCGTCGAGGAGCAGCTCCGCGTGCTCTTGCTCCCGAAGGATCCGAACGACGACAAGAACACGCTGCTCGAAATTCGCGCCGGCACCGGCGGCGAAGAAGCGGCGTTATTCGCCGCGGATCTGTTCCGCATGTACGGGCGCTTCGCGGAAACGTCGGGGTGGAAGGTCGAAGTCCTGTCGAGCAGCGACGCGGCTGCCGGCGGACTGAAAGAGGTGGTCGCGCTCGTCAGCGGCAACCGCGTGTACTCGCGGCTCAAGTTCGAAGGCGGCGTCCACCGCGTGCAACGCGTTCCGGCGACCGAAGCGCAGGGCCGTATCCACACGTCGACGGCGACCGTCGCAGTGCTTCCGGAAGCCGACGACGTCGAGGTGCAGATCGACGAAAAAGACCTTCGTTACGACATCGCCGCGTCGGGCGGCCCCGGCGGCCAAGGCGTCAACACGACGAACAGCGCCGTGCAGATCACCCATCTCCCGACCGGAATGATCGTGAAGTGTCAGGACGAGCGCAGCCAGATCAAAAATCGCGCACGCGCGTTGAAGATCTTGAAGAGCAGGCTCCTCGACATCGCGCAGCGCGAGCAGAGCGACGCGATCCGCGACGAACGGCGCGACATGGTGAAGGGCGGCGAACGGTCGGAGAAAATCCGTACCTACAACTTCCCCCAGAACCGGATCACGGATCACCGCGTCGGGCTCACGCTCTACAAGCTCGACCGCGTGATGGAAGGCGACATCGGGGAGCTCGTCGACGCGCTCGTCTCGTTCAATCAAGCCGCGCGGATCAACTCGGAGCATGGGACCGACCTGGTAGGCTCGTCGTGAAAAGCGCGGGGGTCGACTACGACGCGCTGTTGTGTGCGCTGGTCCTCGCGCCGAAGACGCTGCCGAGAAATCGCTATTTCTCACTCTACGAGGACGCGACCGCGAAGCGCATCCGTCGCCGCGCCGCGCGAGTCCGCGGCATCATCCGGCAGCTCGTGAACGACGGCCGCGAGCGCGCCGAGATCACCGGCGAGCAAGTCCTCGCCGATGGCCGGCTCTTGATTCGTTACCAGATCGAAGCGCTCGCGCTTCATCGGACCACGGCGCTCTCGGCGCTCGAAGCAGCGGCGCTCCACTACGCTCTCTACCGCGCCGGCAAGGGACAACTCGATCCCGCCGATCGTCGCATCGTCGAGACCGCCCTCGAACGACTCGGGCTCGGTCTCGATATTCGGCGCTCGGAATCACCAACCCCGGACGCGTAGCCGCGCGCGCCCCTGCGCCGACCAGCAGCGCTCATTGTCGAGATGGGCTCGAGTTCGCGGCGATGTAGCCCATCACCCGCTGACCGACGACCAGTCGCTCGGTGGGATCGAGCGCGACGACGACCTCGAGGATCTTCGTGTCGTTTCGCTCGACCGGATCGTCGGTGCGCACGTTCTTCCTGCCCATGTGTCGCCCGATCTCGACGACCTTGCCGCGAAAATCTTCGCCGGGAAACGCGGGTACGCGGACAATGGCGGCCGCGTCGGGGCGAAGCCGCCCGATGTCGCGCTCGTCGACGTCGACGCGCGCGCGGAGCTGCCGCGTGTCACCCATGACGACGAGTGGTTCGGAGCCGCCGGCCTGGTAGAACTCGCCGGCGCGAAACTTCGATTGCAGGATTTCCCCCGAGATGGGCGCGTGCACCGAACGCTGATCGAGCGCGGCACGCGCTTGATCGCGACGGGCTTCGGCCGCCGCGAGGCGCGCGCGGGCGGCGAGGACGTCTTCGAAACGCGAGCCGGAGACCGCCGCGCGGCGTTTCGCGTCGGAGAGCGCCGCGTTCGCGCGATCGATGTCCGCCTGTTTTGCGGCACGATCCACTTCGTCTGGCGTCGCCCCTCCGCCTTTCGCGGCAGCTTCGAGCCGCTCGGCGACGCCCGCGGATTGATTCGCACGCGCCGTCGCGCTGTCGGCGTCGGCGAGTGCGGCCTGCACGTCTTCCTTGCGATTTCCGTGCAGCGTACGCAAGAGATCCGCGTCGGCCGCTTGGACGTCGGCTTCGGCCGCGGCGAGCCCCGCCGTTTCGGTGCCGCTTTCGAGCGCGACGAGGACGGCGCCTTGCTCGACGCGGTCGCCTTCCTTGACGCGCACTTCGGCGATGCGTCCGCTCACGTCGGCAGCAACCTTGGTCTCGCGATCCGACGGCTCGACGATTCCGTTTCCGCCGACGTAGTCGCCGTTCGGGACGGCCAGCCTCTCATCAAGGGCGCCGCCCGGTGGCGCGAGCACGCGCGCGGCGCCTTTCTTGTCGGCGTCGCGAACGGCCGTCGGGGATTGGGCGAAGACCGCGCGAGCGATATTGAGGCCCAGGAAAACAG
>DATBBD010000084.1:0-1671 GCA_036271175.1 Polyangiaceae bacterium
CGCATGCACGACTCCGACCTCGATTGCGTCGCGATCCGGGCGCTCGGGACGGCGCCGGCTCGGGTCGTCTGCAGTGACGACCTGAACGCGGTCGACGCGCTCGCGCCGTACATGGCGCGCGGCCTGCCGACCGAGAGCTTCGGCCCCGCCGAGATCCACGCGCACGTCGTGGCCGAACCATTTCAGCATCGTTACGGCGCCCAGATCGCGCTCCTCCGGACGGTCGGGGTTCCGTTCGCGCTGCGCGAGCTCGAGCTCGATTCCCCGGCGTTCGACCGCGCGCTCCGTGACGCGCTCTACGGCCTCTCCGACGAGGTCATCGCGCTCGCCGTGGACGCGAACCGGATCGACCTCGACGCGACGGTGACGCCGGAGGGCACCGGCCTCGACGTCAGCACGTCGTTCGCTTTTTCAGGTCAGAAATCCTGGACGGCGACCTCGCTCGCCCTCGCGGCGCCGCACGCCGCGGCAGCGCCGGATTTCTTCTGGAAGCTCCCCGAAGACGCGACCGCGGCGAGCTTCAGCGTCTATTCCGATCCGAGCCGCATGGCCGGCGTCGCCGAATCGGTCCGTGCGCTGCTCGACGGTTGGCTCGCGTTCGAGAAGATGAGCGAACCGCGGCGCGCGGCGCTGACCGACGCGGTCGGCCAGGCCTTCACCATCTCGGCGAAGAGCGCTTACGCCACGTTTCCGGTCGCCCCGAACAAGACGCCAGTAGTCACCGAGGCCGATCGCACGCGCGAGGCGGCGCGCGTCCCAATCGGCTCGCACCTGTTCGCGCTCGACAACGGCGGCGATCACCTCACGAACGTCGCCTCCGAGCTCGTGAGGGCGCTCTCCGACCCCGGCTTCCGCGCCCATTTGGTGAAGACCGGCGTCGTCTCGGCCGACGAATTGCCGAAAGCCGTCGCGCGCGCGCCGAAAGGCGCAAAGGGGTTGCCCAAGGGCTCGAAGGTGTTCGAGCTGGATTTGCCGGGGGTCTGGTTCTCGCCGGATTTCCACCCCCCCACGTTGCAGACCGCCGGCGCTCCGAAGCACGCAAGGCCGAAAACACCGAAAAGCACGACGCGAGCCCTGCCGTTCTTGCTCGCGGTCGTCCCTGACGGCTCGCTCACCTGGTTCTCCGTCGGAACCGACGAAGCGGAGACGCTCGAACGCATCGCGCAGGCACGCGCCGGCGGTGCCGCCACGCTCGCGAATCGCGAAGGGCTCGCCTCGCTGCGCACCGACGCGGTCCTCTCGGGCGGCTTCTCGTCGCTTGCCGCCGGGCTCGCGAGCTTCATGACCCCGAGCGCGCCGAAGTCGTTGCAGCTCGACGAAAACGCGCTCACGCGGCTCCCTCACAAGGGCGAAACTCCGATCCTCATTCACGTCGGCGTCGACGCGCGCGGACCCAAGGTGACCGCTGCGGCGCGTCTGCCTCAGCCCGTGATCGAAGACCTGGTCGCACTCGCGTCGTCGCAGCTGCCAAAGCACTGAAAACGAAACGAGGGTCGGCGGGCGGACGGCCCGACCCGGCGGAACCCGGCAAATTTGTCCGGAACATGTCGGATTCGCTAGGGGATGAGCGGTGTCCCGGATCCTGGGCGTCTCATTGCTCGGCGCGGCCGTCCTCTTGTCGACCCCGGCCTTCGCGCGCGGTTGGGTCGAGAAAACCGTCGAGAGCGACAG
>DATBBD010000085.1:0-2722 GCA_036271175.1 Polyangiaceae bacterium
ATCATCACGACGACCGCGGCCGGCGCGCGACCGGGCGCCGAAGTATTGATCGCGACGCCGATCGGCGCGGTTCGTTACGGCGACGCGAAGCTCCGCGTGAAACTCGACACGCACGGCCTCGACGTTGCGGCGGACACCGGCGACGCGTTCGTCGATTTGCCGACCGCGACGGGCTTCGGCAACCGGGTTCACGCGGGCGGACACCGCACCGTGCCGTTTCGAAGAACGGACGCGAAAGAGCTGCTCGCTCTGTGCGACGCTGCCGCGCACACCGCGGAAGACCGCGCTCGCGACGTGCTCGATCCGGGCCCGGCGCAAGCGACGCCGCTCGGCGTGCGCGCCGAGGCACACGTCAAAGCGCGGCAAGTGGCGCGGTCGCTATGCGCGATGGCGCGGGCCGCGCTCGGAACGGTCGCCGCGGGCGCGTCGCGGGACGACCTCGCGGCCGCGCTCGACCGAGCCGATGCCACGTGGCGCGGCGTTCCGCATGGAACCGTGTCGCGCACGCCGTAACCCCGGCAATTTCCGTCTTCGCCGATGGAGCGCGTGGACCGCCCGGTGCTACACCGGCGGACACGATGAAGCGCTACAGAATCAAACCCGGTACGAAGGTCGACCTCGGCGACTTCGACCCCGACGACACCTCCGCGGTGGACGGCAAGGAAGGCGCGAAAGAGGAGCTCGAAGCGACGCGCGAACGCCTCGAAGCCCTTCAGGAGCTGCTCTTCGCCGAGCACGTCCACAAGGTGCTCATCGTGCTCCAGGGCATGGATACGTCGGGCAAAGACGGCGTCATCCGGCACGTGTTCGACGGCGTGAACCCGCAAGGCGTCAGCGTCGCGTCGTTCAAAGAGCCGACGCCGCGCGAGCTCGACCACGACTATCTCTGGCGCATCCACCGTCGCACGCCGGGGCGCGGCGAGATCACCATCTTCAATCGCAGTCACTACGAGGACGTGCTCATCGTCCGCGTGCACGGGAAGATCTCCGACGAAGACTGCGAGCGCCGTTACCGTCAGATCAACGCGTTCGAGCGAACGCTCGCGGAAGAAGGAACCACGATTCTCAAGTTCTTCCTGCACGTGAGCCGGGACGAACAGAAAAAGCGCTTGAGCGCCCGCTTGTCGGACCCGGAGAAGCACTGGAAGTTCAACTACACGGACGTCCGCGAGCGCGCGTTCTGGGACGATTACACGCGGGCCTACACCGAGCTCCTCACGAGCACGAGCACGGCGGACGCGCCCTGGTACGTCATTCCGGCGAACAAGAAGTGGTACCGGAACGTCGTGGTGTCGAAGATCATCGTGTCGGCGCTCACGGGGCTCGACATGAAGTACCCGAAGTCGACGATCGACCCGGACAAGGTGCATCTCGACTGAGCGACGCGGACTGAACGACGCCGACTGAGCCGCGACATCGAGACGGAGGGACCCTCGCGCGGGCGGAGCCCGAAGCGCTTCGCGAAGTGCGCTTCGCGGCGCGGGCGAGCACGCGCTTGAGGGACCCGGCCGCGCGCAGCCCGGCAAAAGCATCGCGGCCACCAAAGCGGCCGCACGGGAGCGCCTTGGCGCCGGGCGAGCACGGCCGGTCGACGAGCGTCGATTCGCGCCGGGGGAGCACCCCATAATCAGGCTACCGCGTACGAAATCGCGCGTCGCGAGCCTCGTCACGCCGGCTAAAAGCCGAGTCCCGTTGACAGTTTTACCGGTAGACCGGTAGCGTCCGCTACGAAGGGCGAAAACGTACGACGGAGTCCCGACCGGGCATGAGACACCTTGCTCTGACGCGAGTCGCTCTGCTGGCGACGCCCCTGGCCATGCTCTGCATGTCCGGCGTGGCGCGTGGCGAGGAGCCACATAAAGTCACCGAGCCGTACGTGCTGAACGAGCCGGCGGAGGTCACCGACGTCGTCGATGCGTTCGACGACAACGACAAGTTCGACCTGCACTTGACCTTGGGGTTCGAGCAGACGTGGCGGAACGGCCACGTGCTCCGCGAATCGAACAGCGGGCGAGACCAGTTTTCGAGCGGCGGGTACGTCGCGGGAAACCAGGACGTCGGGAAATTTTCGGAGCAGACGAGCCGCCTCAACACGAAGGCCGAGATCGGGCTCTACAAGGACATCGCGCTCATCGTCCGCATGCCGGTCATCTTGTCGGACGATCGCAAATTGACCGACCTCGGCGGGAGCCAGGCCAATCAACAGCTCGCGGCGCAAGGCGGCCCGGGAGAGCAGCTGTTCAGCATTCCGTTTCAATCGCCGACACGAAGCGGCATCGAGTACCTCGCCGTCGGTCTCGACTTCTCGCCGCTCAATCAGCACCGCGACGCGACGAAGCCGACGTGGATGTTCGGCTTCGAGGGGCGCTTCAGCGTCTCGGAGCCCATGCATGCCTGCAACGGCGGCGACGGATTGAATCTGCCCGGCTCGCAAGTGAAGTGCGCGTACCCCTCCGACATCAATCGCAACGGCGTGAGCGGCGAAAACTCGGTCGCCACGAACGGCGGCAACGTCGCACTCGAAGGGTCGAACTTCAGCGGCGCTCGCGGGCCCGGCGTGAGCCGCGGAACGACGGGGCTTCAGATCCACACCTACGTCTCGAAGCGCATCCGGTACATCGAGCCGTACGGCGGGTTCGAAGCTCTCTTCGAGTTCCAGAACTCGTCGAGCGACTACGGCGTGAGCGACCTGCAAGGGTCGCTGGTGAATCATCCGCCGTTC
>DATBBD010000086.1:0-20409 GCA_036271175.1 Polyangiaceae bacterium
AGCAACGGCGCTGGCTCTCCGAAATGGATCTCGCGATCCTCCCGGACGATGCTCTCACGACGACGTTGAACGAAGTGCGCGACTTTCTCGCGCGCGCCAACGGGCTGTTTTCGAGCACGCACGCAGCCGTCGTGAACGGCCATGCGCTCCTCGAGTCGGTGCTCTCGACCGCCGAGCCCGTGCACGCCGCGTCGATCGCGAACGCCGTCACGGCCGGCGCCGACGTCATCACGACGCGCCCCGCGACCGCGTTCAGTCACGTCGCCGCGATCGTGCGGCTCGATCCCGATGGAGCGGCAGCCTGGGCCGCGGGCAGCGCGCCCGCGAGCGTGCAAGCGTTGCCCGACGGGCCGGCGCGGCGAGCACTCACGCAGTTTCTCGTCGCGTACGGCAATCGCGGATTGTCCGAAGCCGAGCTCGCCGCGCCGCGCTTCGGGGAGGATCCGCGCGCGCTTCTGGCGATGATCGGCGCGGCGCTGCGCGGCAACCCCGCCGACCCCGACGTCGCGCTGTCTCGCGCCCGCTCGCTCGCCGATCGTCGCCTCGCGCTCCTCGAACCCGAGCTGTCGTTCTTCGAGACGAGGCTCGTCCGCGAAGCCGTGTCACGACAGCGCGAGCTCCTCCGGCTCCGTGAGCGATGCCGCCAGCACGTCGCGCGCGGCCTCGCGATGATGCGCGTCGTAGCCCTCGACGTCGATCGCCGCCTTCGCCGCGTCGATCCGTCGCTGGACCCCGGCGCCGCGCTCTGCCTCTCGTTCGACGAGCTGTCGCTCGCGCTCGCGAAGTACCGCGCCGATCTGTCGCCCATCGTGCGCGCGCGACGCGCCGACATGGAAGCGCAGCGCACGACCCGAGAGCCCCCGGCCGTGTTCCGCGGCATCGCCGCTCCGAGCTTTCCGGGGTCGCGCGATATCCCGCTCCAGGGTTTGTCGGCGAGCTCCGGTTCCGCGGAGGGCACGGTGGTGCGGGTCGGCGCGGGCCTCGAAGGGCTCAGCCGGTTTTCGCCGAGCGCCGTGCTGGTCGTGAAGAGCCTCGATCTGGGGTTTTCGCCGCTATTTTTCCTCGCCAAGGCGATCGTGACGGAGCTCGGAACGCCGCTGTCGTCGAGCATGGTGGTCGCGCGCGATTGCGCGGTGCCGGTGGTCTCCGGAATTGCCGGCGCGTGGGTGAAGCTCCGTGACGGCGATCGCGTCCAAGTGGACGGCGATGGAGGCACGGTGACATGGCTCTGAACATGACCCGTCGGTTCGTGGTGGCGACCGGCGCCGCAGGCCGGCTTCGAGATCTGCTCGACCGTGATGGCGCGGCGTCGTCGGCGATCGCCGAAGGTCGGGTCTTCGTGGACGGGAGTCGCGCGACGGACGACGGCATGACGGTGCTGCCGGGAAGTGAAGTCGTGGTCGAAACGGCGCGCCCCCCAGTCGGTGGCGCCCGCGTGCTCGACGAATGGCGAGGGCTCTACGCGGCATTCAAACCCGCGGGCCTCTCTACGGAGCCCGATCGACGCGGCGATGCATCGCTCGTCGCCGCGATCGCGACGGAGCTCGGCGTCGCGCGCTCGGAGCTTCACGCCGTGACCCGACTCGATCTGCCGGTCAGCGGCATCGCCGTCTTGGCCCGCGGCGCGAACGCACGACAGCTCGCCACGTCGTTGAAAGACGAGGGACGCCTCCGGCGTCGCTACGTCGCGCTCGCGAAGGGACGCGCGCTCGCGGAATCGGGAATTTGGGACGACGCGGTCGGCGCGCACGCGCGCGGGCAAAGCGCACCGCCTCGAACGGCAATGACGCGCTATCGCGTCGTTCGGTCGACGTCGGGGCCCGACGGCAACACGACGTCGCTGCTCGTGCTCGAGCCCGCGACGGGCCGTACGCATCAGCTCCGCATTCACGCGGCCGGCGCGGGGGCGCCGCTGCTCGGCGATCGGACGTATGGCGGCGCGCTTCGCGTGAGCGACCGAGACGGGCGCGTGCTCACCGCGACGCGCGTGGCGCTCCACGCCGCGAAGGTCGAAGTCGGCTACGCAGATCGCGCGGAATGGTCCGTCACGACCGACGTGCCGGCGGATCTGCGCGCGCTCTGGGAACACGTCGGCGGCGACGGCGGCGCCTTCGAGACCGCAACCACGGTGCCCTGGCTTTACAGAGCCTGAACCCCGTGCGACACGCCTCGCCATGCGGCGCGCGGCGTGTTTCCTGTTGCAAGCCGGGCTCGTGGCCGGCTGTTCGTCGGCCCGCTTCGGCGCGGGCGAGACGGGCGCGCCGTCGCTGATTTTCCCGGCCCACTTTGCGGAGGGACACACGGGCAAGGACGCCGACGCCGGACCGCCGACGGCCACGTCGACGAAGGCGCCCCCAAACCAAAGCCCCGACGCGTCGGTACCGACCGCGAAAGCGACGGGGACCTTGCCCGACCCACCGCCGATCGTCACGGCGACGTGGTGGGAATATTCACTCGAATACACGAAGGGCGCGGCGCGCGTGGTCTCGGTGCGACGCATCGACCTCGCGCACCCGACGGCGACGGCGCGACACGTGGGGCGTTTCGCGTTCGAGCTCTGGGTCGGCAAGGAGTTGCTCGACCGAGTGCGCTTCGATTTTCCGCTGCTCGCGCTCGATATGCCCCCCGCCGGCCTTCGACATCCATTGCAAGAACAACCGCGCTTCGCGCCGGGCGCCACGACGAGCACGAAGATTCTCGTCCCCGCGAGCGACCGCGCCACGTACGGCGTCCTCGTGGACCGATTGACGGGAGCGACACAGAAAATCCCCTGGCCTCCCGAGCAGTCGGGTGATCTCGCACCTTCTCCTGCGGCCAAGTGACCGCTGCCGCTGTGGCGTTGCGGGGCGCAATCGTGCAACGCTACCGGCCGGGTTCGTGCGTCTCAGTGAAGGCAATGACCCGCCGAGGACTCCGATGAAGTGCATTACGTGTGGATCCGAGAACATCGACGGTGCGCATTTTTGCGCCACCTGCGGCGCGACGCTCGCGGCCCCCGAAAAGACCGATGAAAACAGCCTGGTCGGCGTGTTGGTCGGTAACCGCTACCTCGTCAAAAGCGTCCTCGGCGAAGGCGGCATGGGCATCGTGTACTCGGCGGAGCAGAAGCTGGGGACCACGACACGAAAGGTCGCGCTGAAGACGCTCCACGCGCACCTCTCGCACGACCCTTCCATTGCGGCGCGGTTCAACCGCGAAGTCGGCACGATCGCGCAGCTCGAGCACCCCAACACGATCAAGGTCTACGACTTCGGCGCCACGCCGGAGGGCACGCTCTACATCGCGATGGAATTCGTCGCGGGCAAGTCGCTGAGCCAGCTCCTCCAAGAATCGGGGGCGCCGCCGCCCGATCGCGTGTTGAAGATCATGCGACAAATCGCCGGGTCACTCGAGGAAGCGCACGGCCAGGGCGTCATTCATCGCGATCTGAAGCCGGACAACGTCGTTCTAACGCAGCGTGCGGGCGAAAAGGACGTCGTGAAACTGCTCGATTTCGGCATCGCCGCACGCACCGAAGGGGCCGATGCCGCACGCGAACAGAAGCTGACGCAGCAAGGCATGGTGCTCGGCACGCCGCCTTATATGAGTCCCGAGCAATTCACGGGGAAGCCGCTCGACGCGCGGAGCGACATCTATTCGCTCGGCGTCATGACGTATGAAATGCTCACCGCACGCCTGCCCTTCGAAGCCGATACGCCGTGGCAGTGGGCGACCGAGCACATGACGGCGCAGCCCATCCCGTTCGAGGCGACCCCGGCGAGCGCGAATATCCCACCGGAAATGCAGCGCGCGATCCTGCGCGCGCTCGCGAAGAACAAGGAGGATCGGCAAGCGACGGTCACGCAGTTCTACGAGGAGCTCGCGGGAATCACCGCGGCGCCTGGAGCGGGCTTTGCCGTCGCATCGACGGGGACCGCCGCAATGGTCGCTCCCCCAGGGTTCGCGCAGCCGGTCGGGCCCGGAAAAACAGCCGCGATGGTGACGCCCGGCGCGATGCCGAGCCCCGTCGCGGCCTCGCCGACCGCGCCGGGTGTTCCGATACCCGTGCCGACGCGCGCGACTTCGAAAAGCGGGCACGGTTTGGTCTACGGTCTTGCGGGTGTCGGTGGCGTTCTAGTGATCGCCATCGTCATCGTGGTGTCACGTTCGATGCGCTCGAGCTCACCCGACGCCGCGGCTGCGCAGGACACGGCAACCGCAGCAGCGACGACCGCAGCGGCGCCAGCGACGCCCCCCGCGCAAATCGATCCCACTCCAGCGGACACCACTCAACCCGTCGCACCGACGATGCCCGCGAAGCCGTCATCGAAACATCCGGGCACTGAGCCGACGAATCCGAGCACTCCGGTCGAGCCATCTCGCCCCGTTGAGCCATCTCGCCCCGTCGAACCGTCGCGTCCTCCTGAAGTGACGCCGCCCACCGCGTCGGGATGCGGCGGTTGCCTTTCCGCAGCGAGCTCGGGGAACATCGTCGGCGCGGCTTCCGCGTACAACAGTTGCCGAGACGCGTCGCAACGAGCGCAGTGCGTTGGCGTCGTGCGCGGTCGCGCCGTGGGAGCCGCTCAAGCCGCGGCGTTCAACGGGCACTGTCCGCAGGCGAAGGCGATCGCGGCCGCCGCGGAAGGCATGGGCGTACCCCCCGGGCAGTTTCGGGGCGCCTTAGCCACTTGTAAGTAATTTCAACTACTTACTGGCCATTGTTGCACGAGGTGGGCCTGATGCGCACCTTTCCGGACAGTACGTTCCCTTGACGCGCCGAGGCGGTCGCGTCTAGATGGGCGTCGGTCGATCGCCCGAGAAAAACCCCTCCCGCTGTCCAGGCATTCCCTGGCGGCGTTCGTCGGCGATGAAGGATTTACGACACAAATGACAAATCGGGTCACCTGGCCGCAGATCTGTCGGTCTGCGGACTTCAAGGGTCTTTGGGTGGCATTGGATAACTGCCGGTATGACCAGTCGAGCATGCAGCCCGTCGAGGGCGATGTCGTCGATGCCGACGAAGACATCGCGGAGCTCTGTGGACGGCTTCGCGAGGATCAGAAAAGTGCCTGCGCGATTCTGTTCTGCGACGGAGACGTCCTCGTCGAGCAGCGCCCGACGCCGGTTCCATCCGAGCGCCCCGCTCGCCCCAGCCCCTAAAACGCCGACCGAAGCAGCGGGCGGCGCAGTGGGCTTCTGGAGGACGAGGCTGCCTCAGAAGCCGTAGCGAGCACCCCGATGCTAGGGAGGCCGACGCAGACATACGCTGCTATTTCGAGGAGGCCGACCGAAGCAGCGGGGGGCGCAGTAGGCTTATGAGGCAGCCTACTTGCGGACGACGGGTTTGACGACGGGCTTGCCGTCTTTTACGACCACGTGAAAGTCCACCGAACGGCCCTGGTGCTGCTCGCGGAGTTTTCGCTCGGTCTCGCGCAGCGTTTTGGAGAGCGCGTCGAGACTGACGTTGTTTCCCTGGTTTAGCTTCTGCTTCGTCGCGAGGAGCTCGCCATGGAGCTGGCGGACGCGGTCGTCCGAGAGCATCGCGGCGCTTGCCGCGGACACAGCCGGGCTCGGCGCGACGGCGGGGGCAGGTCGAGCGGCGACGGCGGCCGCGGGCCGAGTCGGGGGACTTGGTTGAGCAGTCGGGGGCCGCGCCGCGGGAGCCGGGGCAACAGCGGGGCTCGGTCGCGCCGCGGGAGCGCGTGCGACCGCGGGAGCCGCCGGAGCCGTGGCCGGAAGCGGAGCTCGCGCCGCGAGTTGGACCGGCTGAGCCGCGGGAGCTCGCGCCGCGGGCGGTGCCGGTTGGGCGGCCGGAGCGCGCGCGGGAACCGGTGGCTGGGGGGCACGCGTTGCGTTCGGCGCGCGGGGTGCGGCCGGTGTCGCAGCGGACGCCACTGTCGTCGATCCCGGCGCAGGAGCCGCGGACGCCGCCGGAACGGGACGCGCCGGAACCGCCGTAGCCGCCTTGGGTGCGGTGGCGGTCGGAGCCGCGGGCGGACGCGCCACCGGTGCCGCGGGACGTGCAACGGGAACGGCTGGAGCTGGCGCGCGCGACGCGGGAGCTTGGGCAGCCGGCGGCCGCGGCGCGGTCGGAGCCTGAGGGATCGTGAGACGCGGCGCGGCCGGGGCAGCGACTCCCGCGACCGACGGCAACTTGGGTCGGGGCGGCCCTACCGACGCGTTGGGGGCGACCCCGGGTGGCGCTGCGCCCCCCTGAGCCGCGGCAGGTTCCCGTGCGGCAGGTTGGGGTCCGGCAGCTCGTGGTGCAATTTGAGGGAGGGGTGCCTTGCCCGGCACGTCCGCCTTTCGGACGAGCGGAGGCGGTCGCGGGGCGTTCGACAGGGGCGGCAGCGGCGGCATCGACACCGGAGGCGGCTTTCCGGCAAATCGAGTGGTCGAAACTTGTCCCGCTGCGCGAGCCATGACCGGCGGCGCCGGCGCGGCGACCGGTTCGTCGAGCTCGAGGTCGAGGGTCTGGATGTCTTCCTTGAGCCGGGAGAAATCCGAAGCGGTCTCGCCGGAGAGCGTGATCGCGTCGCTGCGATCCATCGAGGCGTCGTTGAAGCTCGGAGGCGCCGACGACTCGCCGGAAAGCGTCTCCGCGTCGGGGTCGACGCCCTCTTCACTACTCGCCGCCCCGCGACGAAAATAGCCGAGTCGCCTCTTGGCGGCCCACGTCTTCGGCTCCTCGCCGAACTTCTTCTTCACGCGCAAGAGGTGCCGCGTGTACGTGCCGTTCTCGATCTCGCGGCAAATTCGCGCCCAGTACTGCTGGAACGTGTTGTAACGCTGGATCAGCACCTGCATCCGGAAACGCCGCGCGGTGTTTCTGATCTGGGTGCGGCGCAGGATCCAGAACCGGCGATCGACGTCTTTGCGCGCGACGGCGGGCTCGATTTTCTCGATGCCGAGAAAATACTGCTCGTAGAGAGATCGCAGGCGGTCGAGACGATTCTCGAGCTCGTCCAGCGCTACGTCGATCTCCTGAGGAACCACTAACAGCCTTTCAATACGTTTACGGCTTCTCGAGCGCCGGCACTACCACCCAGCGCGCGAGCCAGAAATAATGCGCTCTCCGCGGCGGCCGAGCGAGAGCGGAATCGGCACCTCGGCGGCCCCTTTTGGGCGCTCGGCCGGTGTGTGCGACGGTGGGATTGTCACCGCCGCCGAAGCCCGTCGCGGGCCCCGGCTTCAGCGCGCGCGGAGCGGCGTGACGACCAGATTATCGAAACAAAGGTGCACTTCCCAGTCGTTGAAGCCGAAGTGATCGTGGCCCGGTCCGGTCAACGGAGCGGGGTCCGGGTACGACAGGATTTCGAGATCGTCGACGTACCAGTGCACGGTCTTGCCGTCGTCGCGAACGACCTTGAAGTGATAGGACCTGTTCGGTTCGACCTTCTTGGCGCGCAAATCGTCGCTCGAGTCGTCGAGACGGAGCTCGGGGCGATCCTTGGCGTGCTCGTCGATGCGCGCGAGCACGTCGAACTGATTCTTCCACCCGCCGAAGATCGTGAGGTAGCTCGTCGCGGCGTTGTAGCTGATGGTCTGCGCCGCGCTTTGCCCGTCGCCCCAGTACTCGGCCTTGATGTCGCCGTCGGGCGACGTCGTGGTCGCGTCGAACTCGATGCTCGCGTTCACCGGGAGCTTCTGTCGGAGCCACACCGGATGATTGTGCGCGTTGTCGCCGCAGAGCCGCCCGGCGGTGATGCGCCACACCGGTGACGTCGGGTTCCAATCCGGGCCGAGCGTCGCGCGGTCGAAGTTGTCCGAGAACGGCTTCGTGAGCGTCGTCTCGGGGGGAGGTGCCGAGGGCGCCGCGAGTGCCGTCGCGAGCGCCGCGGAAGGAACGGCGCGAGGAGGTGCGATCGCCCGCTGCGCGAGCGACGACGGGCTCGGCAGGATGCTCGGTCGAAACGCGGCGCCGATGGGTCGCTTCGTCAGCGAGTTCACCTCTGCCGGCTTCGGAGACGGCTTCTGGTTCGAAGCCGCGTCGGGAGAATCGGGGACGCAGCCCGCGCACAGCGCGAGCGCGAGGGTCGCCGAAGCGAGTGCACCGGTCGTCACGGGCCGTCATGCTAGTGCACAGTTCGCGGTGTAACATCAATCATCGCCAGGCGATGATTCCGCTGAGCCCGAAGAAAGCTCGCTCGTCGTGCATCCGCTGCTCTTCCACATCCCGTTCCCGAGCGTCCCGGTCCACCTAGCGCCGGCCTTCTGTACGCTCGCGGTGATGGCGCTCGCGACGGCCGCGCTCGGACGGCGGGCGGGTGAACGAGATCTCATCGTGCTCGGCGCGGCGGCGTTCTTCGGCGCGGTCCTCGCCGCGCTTCGATTTCGGGGTCAGACCGTCGCGCTCGGACCACTACCCGTTTACACCTTCGGGGCGCTGCTCTCGGCGGCGATCGGCCTCGGCTTCGTGACCGCAGTGCGGCTCGGCGAGCGCGACGGACTCCGTCGCGACGTAATTGCCGGCACCTGCGTCGTCGCTGCGACGTTCGGCGTCATCGGCGCCCGTGTCCTCTATGTCGTCACGAACCTTTCGGACTTCGACGGCCTCGGCGACGTGCTCTCGATCCGAAGCGGCGGCCTCACTTTTTATGGCGGTGTCCTCGGTGGGTTCGGCGCGTCGCTCATCTACTTGATGCGGCGCCCGGGCGCATGGCGCGCCGTCGGCGACGCGCTCGCGCCGAGCCTCGCCCTCGGCGCGATGGTCGGACGCTTCGGCTGTTACTTCGCGGGCTGCGACTACGGCGTGCCGCTCTCTCCGAGCGCGCCGAGGTGGCTCGCGCGGCTCGGCACGTTTCCGCGCTGGCCCGAAGACGTCGCCGGCGCGGCAGCGGGGTCGCCCGCGTGGCTCGATCACGTGCTGCATCGCGGGCTCTCGCTGGAGTCGACCGCGTCGCTTCCCGTTCACCCGACGCAGCTCTACGAGGTGATCGCCTTCGCGACGCTGTTCGCCTCGCTGTCGTTTTTGCGGAGCCGGCGTTCGTTCCGCGGCGAGCTATTGCTCGCGTTTTTGGTCGGTTACGGCGTGATCCGTTTGTTGCTCGAGACGGTTCGCGACGATCCGGAGCGCGGGCTCTACGGACCGCATGGGCCGGAGAGTGTGCTCGTGTCGCTTGCATGGCTCTTGCTGGTCGTGGCGTTCGCGTGGGGGCCGTGTCAGTCGATCAAGAATCGACGCGTCCGCGTCGGCGTCGAAGCGATCGCGCTCTCGTCGGTGCTCGTGATCCACGCGGTGCTCGCGCGGCGGCTGCCCTCCGTCACTCAGCTGTCGACGTCACAATGGATCGCGGTCCTGAGCGGTGTCGGAGCATCGCTCGCGTGGAAACGGCTCGAGACGAGCCCGCATATCGTTAGTGACGGACCACCAAAGCCCGTTTTACACGCCTGATTGTCGCCTTTACCGACGGAGGCGTGTCGTCGTACCCTCCGTGCCGTTCATTCAAGGACCGCGCGAGCCGTTGAACTGCACGCCGGTCCATCACCAGGGAGCAATCGATGGCTGTTCGTTCGAAAAATACCGCGTGCGTGCTACTCGCCGCATTCGGCGTCTTGGGTGTGGGATGCGGAGGCAGCAGCGATCCCGCTCAGACCCCGGCGACTGCGAACACCGCGCCGAGCCCCTATGGCCAGGCGCCCGCGGGCCAGTACGGACAGCAACCCTACGGCCAGCCGTCGGCGGCGCCGAGCGGATACGGCGCTCAGCCGCAGTATGGACAACAGCCCGCTGCCGCACCGACAGGTTACGGCGCACAGCCGTCGTACGGTGCACCGACGGGCGCGCCGACCGCCGCGACGACTCCGGGCATGCCGGGCATGCCCGCGATGGGCACGTCGTCGGGGCCGTCCGCGACGCCGCTCGATCCGTCGGCAGGTGTCGCCGCGACGGCGATCCTCACGCAGCTCGCCGCGGGCTCTATCGTGAGCGGCGCCAAGCCGCTCGGGTCGCCCCTCGTCGGGAATTTTCAGACGGGTCAGTCGCTCGAAGGGCAGCTCCAGCTGAGCCCGGGCAAGTGCTACACGGTCGTCGGTGCCGGGATTCCGCCGGTCTCCGAGTTGAATCTCCAGCTCGTCGCCGTGACGCCCATTCCGAACATGGCGCCCGTGCTCGCGCAGGACTCCGACTCGGGGTTTCAGGCCGTGCTCGGCAAGAAGCCGAACTGCTACAAGTGGCCGCTCCCGGTGGGCGTGCCGGTGAAGGTCGTCATGACCGTCGCGGGCGGCAGCGGTCTCGCCGCGGCTCAGGTCTACGAGAAGTAAACGCGACGCGAATCGCGACGGCTCGGAGGCGGGCCGTCGCGCTACGACGCGGGCTTGAGGGCGGCCCAGGTCAGGTGAAGGACGCCTTCACCTGAGTCCATGGTGATCGTCTTGCCGTCGGCGGAGACGTGGGCGCTCGCCACCTTGGTGAACTTCGCCGGCGTGATCCAATCCGGATACACGTAGCTGCCGAGCTCGAGCACGTCGACCGCGGAGCTCGCGGGCAGGTTCGTCGCGTTCGCGAACGATAGCTGCACTTTCACCTCGTCGTCCGGCATGCCGCCGACTTCGAAAGACGACTCGAACGGTTCGATGGCGTACATCGCAGCGATCCCCGTCGTGCCCGCCGCGTATTCGGACACGACGGCGTCGGGGACGCGGAGGACTCGGAATTGTTTTCCGGTGTCGCCGGGCGCGGCGTCGCTCTCGACGTCGAGGCGCACGTACACGCCGTCGCCGACGTGCAACGTGACGTCGCCGCTCGTGACGCTTTGTGCAGGCGTGCCGGCGCGATCGACTTGAAGGAGGGGCCCCGTCGTCGGCATGGGAAGCACGCGGAGATCGCCCATGTCGATGTTCGGTCCGGCCGCAGACGCGGGGAGCGCGTAGTAGAACGCCGCGAAGTCCGGTCGCACGTGCACCTGAACCGAATAGCCGCTCGTGATCAGGTGGAACCCGACCGGGATGAGGAACTTGCCGGCGCTGTTGGTGAAGCCCGGATTGCAGTTTGCGGGGCCGCACGCCGAGACGAGATCTCGCGTTGCGACCGGCGCACCGTTTTGATCGATCACGCGGCCGTTGATGCCGTACACGCAGACCGCGTCCGCGACGCCGCCGGCATCGTCGTCGCACGACGTGGGCTCGCCGGCGTCGGTCGTCGATGCGCCGCCGGTGCCCGCGCTCGTGGATCCGCCGGTCGCGGCCGTGCCTCCGCCCGTGCCCGTCACACCGCCCGTCGCAGCCGTGCTTCCGCCGGTGCTGCTTTCGCCGCCACTGCCGGGCGTGCCGCCCGTGCTCGCGCCGGCTCCGCCGGAGCTATTGCTCCCGCAACCGGCGGCCAGAACGAGACTGAAGAGTGCGACGTATTTCGAGGAAACGAGTGCCGCCGAAATTCGTCGTGGAATGAAGAAAGGGGATTCGAGTCGCATCGCTTTGACGCTTAACCTAGTTCGGGAAACGTTAACTCCGCAGGCCAACTACGGTCCACGAGGACGATCGGTTTCCCGGCCGATGCGCGGTGCTCAGGCGTTCTGGTTCCGCTCGTGCAAAATGCGGAGGCCTTCGAGCGTCAGGTTGTCGTCGATCACCGAAAGCCGCTCGGTGTACGGCGCGATCAATCGCGCCAGCCCGCCCGTCGCGAGCACGTGGCACGGGAACTCGAGCTCACGCTCGATCTTGCCGACGAGACCGTCGACGAGTGAACCGTAGCCATGGACGATTCCACTCTGAAGAGCGTGGGTCGTGTTTCGCCCCACGACTTTGGGCGGCGCGGCGATTTCGATGCGGCTCAGCTTCGCGGCGCGTGCGAGCAGGCCGTCGAGGCTCACCTGGACGCCGGGGACGATGATGCCGCCGAGATACTCGGCTTTGGGCGACACGCAGTCGAACGTCGTGGCCGTTCCGAAATCCACCACGATGACGCCGGCGTGATACCGCTCGAACGCCGCGACGGCGTTGACGATCCGGTCGGCACCGACGTCCCGCGGGCTCTCGTACTTCACGGCGATTCCGGTCTTCAGGCCGGGGCCCACGACGACCGGCTCGCGAGCGAACGCGTGGCGAATGGCCTCGACCATCACGTCGGTGAGCGGGGGCACGACGCTCGCGACGATCGACGCGGAAATCGCCTTCGTGTCGAACCCACGAAGCCCGAGCATCTGCCCGACGAGCACGCCGTACTCGTCGGCCGTTCGCGAGCGCGCAGTCTCGACGCGAAACGTCTGCACGAGTTTCGTGCCCTGATAGAGGCCGAAAACGATGTTCGTGTTGCCGATGTCGACTGCGAGAAGCACGCGCGAAAGAGGCTACTCCGACGTTCGAAAAGTCACAATCCGGCGCCGCCGCGCGGTCTCAACGAATCTCCACGCGCAGGATGACGTCGCCTTCGGCCACGTTGGCCCAATCGGGATCGGCGAAACCGAGGAGCGGGTAATTTCCGTACAGCTCGGGCTCCGGCGACAAGGTGACGAACATCTGACTCGACCCGGTGTCGCGACCGCTCTCGGCGAGACCGACGGCGAAGGCGTGAAATTCGAGCGGTGACGTCTCGCTCGGCAAGGGGACCTTGCCGGCTCCGCCGTAACCGTCGCCCCCGCGATCGCCGAATTGCACGACGAACCCCGGCACCACGCGGTGCACGACGACCCCATCGTAAAATCCGGCGCGTGACAGCGCGACGAGGCGAGCCGCTGCGAACGGCGCCAGCGACGGATCGAGTGTCAACGCGAAGCGACCGGAGTCCATGACGAACGTCAACGTCACGAGCGCCGCAGGGGCATCGCCGTCGGACGGCGCGACGGCGGCCCTCGACGAACACGTCGCGCCCGTCGAGCCGAGGGCGCGAAGCGCGGCTTCGGCGTGCCGGCGAATCGTCGCGTTCGGATCCTTGCAAAGCGTCTCGACGCGCGCCTTCAGGCTGAGCGCGCCGAGCGCAGCGGCAGCGTGCATGAGTTGCACTCGGGTTTCGACCTCGTCGGGCGGTCGGTCGCGATCCATGGCACGCGACAACGCTTCAACCACGAGCCGGCTCGGTGAGTGCGACTCTTCCGCGCGTTTCGTCGGCGCGTCGTCGGCGGCGGGCGCGGCGCTGTTCGCGCGCTCCGGGCTCTCCGCGAGCACGCGTGCCGCCGCAGCGACGACGCCGGGAGCGCTGGCACCGAGGGCGTCGATGAGCACGTCATGGATCGGCGGCAGCTCGGCGTGCTTCGTCGCGAGCGCGAGCGCCGCGCGCCTCACCGCCGGTGCGCCTCGTTGAGCGAGCTTCTTCCACGACGTAAAACGCGCTCCGTCGAGCGAGCCGCGGTCGAGCACGGTGAGCGTGGCGAGCGCGCCGACGGGTCCGTCGCTCGGGTCGCACGCGACGAGAGCCGCCGAACGACTCGCGCGGCCGGCGAGGATCGCCGCGGCGGCGCAACGGAGCGCGACGAAACGACGCTTCACGGGCACCGCGGCGTCGTTCGCGACGGGAAGCTCCGCGAGCTTGCGCAACGGATCGACGGCCGCGCCAGGCGACTCGAGCGCCGCCAAGAGCGCCGACAGGGGCGCGAATCGCGGCGCGAGCCACGCGCCGTCGGGCGCGCCGATCGAACCCGACACGGCGGCGAGCGCCGACGCGAGCGCGGTCTGACCCTCCGGGCCGAGGCGGCCCAGCGTCGTCGCCGCGATAGCGCGATCCGTCGCGGTCGCGTGATCGTCGGTGAGCACGCTTTGTAAGAGACTCACCGCGTCGGGGCCACCGGCGGCAAGCGCGCGGAGTCCGAGGATCCGCCGTTCTCCGCTCGCCGCGATGGCGGCGCGGGCGGCTTCGACGAGGCGTTTCTTACCAGGTTCGCCGAGTCCGCTGGTGCGGGCGAATGCCGCGAGCACTCCCGGAAGCGGATCGGGTCCGAGCGCGCGCTCGAGAAGACGCACGATCGTCGAATCTTCGAGACGCCGGTGCGCGGCGAGCCGCCCGAGCGCGAACGCGGAGCTTGCCGCGCGCTCGGCGGGGCCGTCGAGCCACGCGCGGAGCGTGCGCTCGGCCGGCAACGTCGCGGTCCGAGCGAGTGCGTCGGCGAGCGCGTCTTCGGCAGCGACGGAAAATCGCTGTTTCGTTTCGGTGAACGGTGCGTCGGTGAGCGACGCGGCGCGCGCAACGAGCGCACGAACGACGTCCGATTCGCGCCCTTCCGCGGAGAAACCGAGTCCGTAAGCGCCCCACGCGACGACCTCGGCGTCTTCGTCGGCGAGCGCGCGCGGCAAGAGCACGACGGCGCGTCCGTCGGCGATTCGAGCGAGAGCGCGCGCCGCGGCGCGACGCACCGCGACGTCGCGCGTCCGCTCCGCGTCCGGAGAAAGCAGCGTGACGTCGCGCGTCGCTTCGGCGCGCTCCGACGGATCGGACAGCGCGCTCGTCCGGATGCTCGCGCTCGGCGAACTCGCCGGCGAATGGCCGGTCGCGGCATCGTGATGACACGCGAGCGCTGCGGCGCCGAACGAAATCGCGACGGAGCGAACCATCGCGCGAAGACGACGGGCGACGTTCACTCTCGAATCCAGTGCGTCGCCGCGATCCGATCGACGATCCAGTGGGCGCGCTCGTGGAAATGGCGCGCAGCGGTTTTCACGACGGACAGCGGCTCGGTCGGCGCCGGCAACGCCAGGGCGCGCACGCCGACGCGCGCGAAGCACGCGATCGCGCGCGTCATGTGCCAGTCACACGTCACGACCGCAGGCCGCTCGAAGCCGCCTTCTCGCAAGAGCTCGGCCGAGTACCAGGCATTTTCGATCGTCGAGAGCGAGCAGAGCTCGCGGATCACCGTGTCGCGATCGACGCCGCGCCGGACGAGCGCCGCGGCGAACGCGTCGGCTTCGGCGACGGTGTTGCGCTCAACGGTGGTGGTGCCGCCGTCGACGGAGCTGCCGGCGTCCCATCGACGGCCGCCGCTCGCGATGACGGCGCGCGGACCGAGCTCGAAGAACGCCCGCGCGGCGCGATCGATGCGACGAGCCGCGGCCGGACCGGGTTCTCCGCCGAGTCCGATCCGACAACCCAGCACCACGATGACGTCGGGAGCGAGGAGGGTCGTTGCGCGAGCCACCAAAAACCGTGGCACTCATCCTACCCGACTCGCGGCGCCGGCGTTCGGAGGACGGCTCGGGCGCGTTCAGATCGCCTTCGGCCGTTGACTCGCGCTCGGCTTCCGCACGAGCGGCAGCACGATTTCCGCGCGAGTTCCGACACCGCCGGGAGCCGGCCCGACCTTCACTTCGCCGGAATGATCTTCGACGATCTGCCGCGTGATTGCGAGGCCGAGACCCGTGCCCTTGCCTTGCGGCTTGGTCGTCGTGAACGGCTCGAACACTCGAGCGCGCATGGATTCCGGGATCCCCGGGCCGTTGTCGTCGACCTGGAGGCGCACCGCTTGCGAGTCCGCGACGAGACGGACGATCACCTTGCACCCCCCGTCGGCCGCCGCGTCGATTGCGTTCGAGACGAGGTTCAACAGGGCCTGCGACACGCGGGCCGCATCGTGCGGAAGTCGCAGGTCCGCGCCCGGTTCCAGGGTGATGTCGACGCGTCGCTCCGCGGCGCGCGGCTTCGCGAGACGGAGCGCCATGCGGACGCTCTCGCGGACGGACGTGTCATTGAGCATCGGGCGATCGCGGCGCGAAAAGCCGCACACGTGGTTCACGAACCCGCCGATGCGTTCGACGGCCAAGCGCACGTCGTCCACGGTTTCGATGAGGAGCTCGTCGCGCGACGCGCGCGCCACTTCCGCGACGTACGCGTTCGCGGCGCGCACCACGGCGAGCGGATTGTTGATCTCGTGGGCCATGGCGGCGGCGATGCGTCCAATCGCCGCGAGCCGCTTCTCGTGTTCGAGTTCGCGTTCGAGCCGTCGCCGGAGCGTGATGTCGAGCGACGTCTCCGCGAAGGCGAACGTGCGACCGCGTGCCACAGGAGAAACCGAAAGAAGGACGATCACGTCGCGGCCGTCCTTCGTTCGTCGAAGCGCCTCGACCGGCTCTGGCTTCGACTCGGAAACGACGAGGCGCCCGAGCGCGGCACCGGGCAGGGGTTCGACGATCGCGATCGATTGACCGATGACCTCGGCCGCTTCGTATCCATAAATGACCTGAGCCCCGCGGTTCCAGGAACGGATCGAGCCGTCCGGTCCGAGCCCGATGATCGCTTCGAAGCTCGCTTCGACGAGCAGCGCGAGCTCTTCGGCGTGTTCCTCGACGTTGTGGCGGCGTCGATCGATCTCGGCGAGCTTCTGTTCGCGTCCGAGGAGCGTCGCGAGCTCCGCGGCGTCGAACGGCTTTCTGAGAACCGAATGCCCGCTGACGACGTCCGCGTTCGTCTCGGCCATTTCGTAGACGCGAACCCAGGGCGTCGCGGTCGAGACGTCGTCGATGAGCTCGCGGAAGCGCTCGACGGCCTGGTCGACCACGAGGACCAAAGGCGCGTCGTTCCCGGCGTGCTCGCGGGCTTCGTCGATGTTCTCGATCCAGTGACTCGGGTGCCCGGTACGGCCGAGTGCGGAGCTGAGCGAACGCGCTGCGTCGCCGTCCGGTGAAACGATGAGAATGCTCATGATGGGTTCGGTTTGCTCGAGGCCGCCAGAACCCCCGCGAGGGGCCGCCCGACCGCGGGATCAACCCATGACTTTACCCCGTCGCTCGCCCCGGCGCCGGTGACCGGCGGTCCAAAGTCGCTCTCGGGAAGCCGGGGGCCAGGAGCCCCGGCCAAGGATTGTCCGGCGCGCGCCGTCGCGGCGCAGGCCGTCTCAGCGGGGTCCGAAGGAGTAACCTGAACGGAAAAAGCGCCTTTCCCTGGCGTCCCGAGCGCGCGTGTGCGACGCCTTCGGGCGAGATGGGCCGGATCCAGACACCCACTCCGAGGACTCCGCTGCCGGTGGGTGACGTCGATTCGACGTCGCTGGCACCCACGGATGTGCGCACGGAGCTACTCAGTGGAGAACCCACTGCGCGGACGCGCAGCCGCGCACGCGATTCGGACACGCCGCGCCGCTCATCGCCGCCGCCGCGCTACACGGTTTCGGACATGCCGCCCGAAGTGGAGGCGCATGTCGAGGGCACCGACGAAGAACGTCTGCCCCCCGGCGTTCATCCGCTCGAGCTCGCCGACGGTCGGATCGACCCCGACGCCGAGAAGGTCGTCCGCCGGTTGGTGCGGCACGGCTTCGAAGCGTACCTGGTCGGCGGTTGCGTGCGCGACCTCTTGCTCGACCGCGCGCCGAAAGATTTCGACGTGGCCACCAGTGCACGCCCCGACGACGTGCGCCGCCTCTTCCGCAATTCGCGGATCATCGGCCGCCGGTTCCGGCTCGTTCACGTCCTCTTCGGCGGCGGCAAAGTGATCGAGACGGCGACCTTCCGTCGCACGCCGGTCGAGGACCGCGAAGGCGACGACCTCCTCATTCGCAACGACAACGTATTCGGCGAAGCGCACGAGGACGCGAACCGCCGCGACTTCACGATCAACGCGCTCTTTTACGACCTCGAGCAGCACGCCGTCCTCGACTGGGTCGGCGGCATGCCCGACATCGAACAGCGTGTCGTTCGCACCATCGGCGATCCGGTGGTTCGCTTCCGCGAAGATCCGATCCGCATCCTCCGCGCGATCAAGTTCAGTGCGCGCCTCGACCTGGCCATCGCCCCCGAGGTCTACGACGCGATCGTCGTATGCCGCGACGCCCTCGGCCGCGCCGCGAGGCCGCGCCTCTTCGAGGAAATTCTCCGCTTGATGCGCGGAGGCGCCGCACACCGAAGTCTCTGGCTCTGCTGGGAAACCGGCGTGCTCGACGTGCTCTTGCCGGAGCTCTCCTCGTATCTCGCCGACGCGACCGACGAGAGCCGTCCGGTTTTCCGGATCTTGTCGGCGCTCGATCGCACGACGCGCGAGCGCGGCGAAGCGCTCGACGACACCGTGCTCTGGACCGCGCTCCTCATGGAGCCACTCCGCGAAGCGTGCGACGGCGCGCGTGATCGCGTCGCCGCGGCGCAAGACTTTCTCGAACCCATCGTCGAGCGCCTCGCCGTGCCTCGTCGCATCGCCGACGCCATGCGACGTATCATCGCCGCCCTGCCCCGCCTCGAATCGGGTCGCGCCGGCCGCTTTACCAAGACCGCGCTCTACCCCACGGCCGCCGACGTGCTCGCCATCTCGCAAATGGCACGCGCCGACCTGCCGGAAGAAGACGCCGAGAGCGCCGCAGGCATCGACCCCGAACAAAAACCCGCACGCCGTCGTCGCCGTCGCCGCCGCAAGCCCCAACGCCCCGAAGACGCCGCCGGCTCGTCGTAGAAGACGCGGGTAGACGGCCGCCGGTAGAGCTCGAGCGCCAAGGCGAGAGCCAAGGCGCGAAGAGGCTTTGGGGAGAGGGCTGCCACGCGGTCGCTCGCATGCACCAGTCCTGTTCGACGCGTGGCCACGCGTCGAGGCTCGAGGGGACGAAGAACGTGGGAGGGTTAGCCGAGCAAGGCTAGAGCGCCCGCGAACGGCTCGTGCACCGACGTCGACGCTCGACTTTCTGCCCGTAGACGCCAACGAGCACGCGCGAACGGGCTGCGCCCGTTCGCTGCCACGACTCCATCAGTCTTGGAAGACCAGATCACGATCCTCCAATGAAGCGCGAGTGAGACTACCGGCGAGCCCGGCGCGGGTCGGCGGCAGGGCAGAACAGCCGCACAACTTCACATTCGGATCTCAAAAAAGCCCAGTGAGACTACCGGCGAGCCCGGCGGGCGTCGGTTTCGTTACGCGCGAATCGCCAAAGGCGACTCGTCGCAAATCACAAACTCAAATCACAAACTCAAATCTCAATTCGCATTCAGCTCGACCCTGAGCAATTTCTTCCCGATGAACACGTAATCCCCGTGTCCGAGCTCGCGATCGGCCTTGAGGCGGACGTACGTGCCGTTGCGGCTCCCGTGATCGGTGAGGAAGAAGTGACCTTCACGCTCTTCGACGGTGCAATGCTTCGCGGATAGAAATAGATCGCCGGGGAAATTCAAATCGCCGTCTTCGCGACCGATGGCGAGCGTGTTGGTGCGCGCGCACACGGTCATGCCGACCGCGCCGCCTTCGATGATCTGGTTGACGCGGAACAAGGCCGGGTACTTCGGCGACGAGTAGAAGAACGTCCCTTCGGCGTCGACGCCGTCGGATGCTTTCGGGGTCGGGTCGACGCGGAAGAGCTGCTCGCCCGCGAGAAACGTGTCGCCGGGGATGATCTCGACGGTGCCGCGAATGCGGATGTAGACGCCGTTCAAAGAGCCTTCGTCGCGCACGACGAGCTTGCCGTCTCGATAGAAGAAGTTCGCGTGGCGGGGAGAGACGAACGGATCTTCGGGGAACTCGAGCTGACCCTGACGTCCGACGACGTGCTGATCGGCCTTGAGGTGATAGCTGAGCCCCTCCATGCCTTCGCCGCGGATCAAGACGAGGCGCGCCTTCTCCGGGTCCTGCATGTCGCTGAAGTAGTCGGTGCGGAGCGTGAGCGCGTCTTCCGGAACGGACGCACCGCAGCGACCGCAGAACTTGTGCCCGCTCGGAACGGGGGTCATGCACGATTGGCAGACGTAGTACTTGGCTTGATCCATCGGCTGTTCCTCGGGGACGGCTTTCGAAGCGACGTCGGGCGCGTCACGCTTTCGCGCCGTTACGGAGCTTTCATCAGCTGGTCGGGAATTGGAACGAGTTTGTTCGCCGGAGGCCGGCGGGCTCGGGGGAACGTCGTCGCCCAACCAGGACAGATCGCGCTCGCACGACGCGCAGGGTCCGAACGCCACCGACGCGCTCACGGTCGGGGCGAAGGCGTGACACCGGCCGCACACGATTCCGAGTTCGAGGACCATCCCGGATCCTCTCTTATATAGCGGTGGGCGCTCGGAGCGTGAGCCAAACGGCGCGCGCTTCGCGAGCGTGACGCCGCGGGCGACGACGCCGAGCTCGACGCGACCCGCGTCGCCGTCAGCGGATGTAGGTGAACCGGCTCTTCACGTCGAAGTAGCCGCTTTTGCCGATGAGCCGGAAGAAGATCGACTCTTTGCAGGCGGCGCGATCGAGCGCGCCATAGGTTCGCGAGTCGTAGGGGTACGCGCGGTTGTCGCTGACGAGGAACACCTGCCCCTCGTCGACCACGCGGGTCGACAGCGGCGCACCCGGCTTGTTGAGCCCCGAAAGGGTGCCGCGCTCATGAGCAACGCCGCCCATCGATTCGATGTCGCACCGCTGCTCGACTTCTTCTCCGGTGGTGGGGTCGTCGAGCGAGAACTTCGCGTCATTGCAGGCCGCTTCCGAGTAGACGTTCACGCCGTTGATCTTGATGCGCTCGCCCTCGATCTCGACCTTGTCGCCGGGTTCACCGGCGATGCGTCCGATGACGACCTTGCTCGCATCGTCGGGGTCGGGACAGATGACGAGAGAGCCGAACGCGG
>DATBBD010000087.1:0-3168 GCA_036271175.1 Polyangiaceae bacterium
CTCCGCTCCTATTGCGCCACCGTTTACGAGCTGCCGACCGAGAACGGCGTGGTCCGCGTGTCGATGGACGGTGAGCTCGTGCGCGACGAAAACACGTTGCCGGCGCTCCTCCGCGAACCGTTCGCGGTGCTCACCGCGTACAACCCGCGGTCGATGCTCCTGCCTCGTCGGGTCAACGAGTCGCGGAACCTCGTCATGCGCGATCTGTTGATCTTGGGGTGTTATCGCGTCGAGCATTGCGTCGGTTACGAGGAAGAGCCGGAAGGCGTGTGGCGTGAGCCGGCGTGGCTCGTCCACGGCATCGATCGCGACGAGGCGCTGAACTTCGGGCGCACTTTCCGGCAGAACTCCATCCTCTATTGCAAGGGCGCGCGTCCCGAGCTGGTCATCACCGATCCGACGTGCGACCCCGTCGGCAAGACGTATCCCGGGCACTGGCGCCTCCGCGGATAATTTCGGCTCGCGCCGGCGCGCCGCGCGGTCATCATGGAAGTCGAGGCGGCGCCCAGATGACTCAGAGCGGACGAGCGTCGTTGGTTCTCGCGATCTTCGGCGCCGCCGAAGCGCTCCACGTCGCGTGGTCCTTGCCCGCGCGCGGCGCCGCGGTCGGCCGTGAGCTCGGCGAGGCGCTCGCCGGTACCGGCATTTCCGTCTCCCCCGTGGCCGAGCCCGATCCGGAGCCCGAAGGCGAACCCACGCTGGGGCCCGATCTCGATCCGTCCAACTCAGTGGTCGATTCCGAGCCGATGGCCGGCGACGCCGCCGGGCATCGCGGAAAACGTGCGCGTCGCTCCACGGCGGGGCGCGGCGTCTTCGTGCCGGCCGCTGTGGTGCTGAAGCTCGCCAATTCCGGCGCTGCGCCGCGCGGCCGCCCGGTGCCGCGCACCGCGTCCCATCCGAGCGGCGTCGAGGTGGTGGGTGCAAGTGCGCTCGGTGTCGGCATGGTGGACGGCGACGTGATTACCGAAGTCATGGGGCGCCCCGTGCACACCGAAGGCGAGGTCGTGGGGCTCGTGCTGTCGGCGCGCGCTCACCGACAATCCCTAGTCGGCGCGGTGTTTTGGCGACACGGCGAAGCTTGGCAACTGAGTGTCGAGATGCCGTATCCGTCGGCGTCGTGAAAAGAAGACGGCGCTCACACATCGTGGGAGAGCCGGCCCGTCGTGCACGGTTCCGCTATTTTTGCGGTATTCTGAGAGCTTCGTGTCGGACAAGGCTTGGTCTTCGGGGCACGTCATCGACGGCAAATACGAGCTCACCGAGAAACTCGGTGAAGGCGGCATGGGTTCCGTCTGGCGTGCCGAACATCTGACGCTGAATTCGCCGGTCGCGGTGAAGCTGCTCGATCCGAACATCGCCCAGAGCGACGACGGCCTGTCCAGATTTCTCCGAGAGGCGCAAGCGGCCGCTGCGCTCCGCAGCTCGCACGTCGTGCAGACGTTCGACTATGGCGTCGCCGACGGCGTGCCGTACATCGTCATGGAGCTCCTCGTCGGCGAGAGTTTGTCGACGCATCTCGCCAAGCGCGGCTCGCTCACGGCTCGCGAAACGTCGTTGCTCTTGAAGCAGGTCGGTCGCGCGGTCGCGAAGGCGCACACCGCCGGCATCATTCACCGCGACCTCAAGCCAGACAACGTGTTCCTGATCGAGACCGACGGCGAGGAGTTCACCGCGAAGGTCCTCGACTTCGGCATCGCGAAGACCACCACCGGCATCGGCGCCAGCACGACCGGTTCGAAGACTCGCACCGGCGCGCTCCTCGGCACGCCGTACTACATGAGTCCGGAACAGGCGCAGGGCATCAAAGAAGTCGACTATCGCAGCGACCTCTGGGCGCTCGCGGTGATCGCGTTCGAGTGCCTCACCGGCAAGCGCCCCTTCGACAGCGAAGCACTCGGCGATCTGCTCATCCGGATTTGCACCGCGCCTCCGCCGATCCCGTCTCGCTTCGGCGTGACGCTACCGGGTTTCGACGAGTGGTTTGCGCGCGCCGCGCATCGCGACCCCGAGCAGCGGTTTTCGAGCGCGACCGACATGGCCCGCGCGTTCGCGCATCTGGTCGATCCGAGCCGTCCGTCGTTCGTCGATACTTACCGCAGCTTCGCGCCGTCCGTTCCCGACTCGAGCGCCGTCGTGCCGCCCGCGGATTCATTGCTCGGCACCGAGATCCCGCGGAAAAATGCGCCGGTCGGGACGAAGCGCGTTCTCCTGGTGACGCTCGCGCTGGTGCTCGTGGCGGTCGCGGTGGGACGCGGCGCGGGGCTCATGATGAACCGCGACGACGATGGAGACCGGCGCACGACGGCGACGACGTCGCCGAAGGAGCTACCGCTCGAGCCCGAAGAAAACGCGACGGCGGCCGAGCCGCTTCCGGCCGCTCCAACGGTCGTTCCGTCGAGTGCGAAAGCCGAATCCGCAGCTTCGTCCGCCGCTCCGGAGACGAAGCCGTCACCGTCCTCGACGAGCCGAGCGCCTCGACCGAGCAAGGTCCCCACGGCGACGTCCAGCGCCGCGAAGGGTGCCCCCCCTCAATCGAACTCGGCCGACTTCGACCCGTTGAAAATGCGTCGCTGACGAACGCGGCGGCGAGCGAGCGTCCGTGCTCGCCGCGACCCCACGCGATATGACCAGCGGGTTTGTCGGTGCGCCGTGGAAGCGGCGGTCACACTTTTCAAAATGCGTGGACGACGCGTAGTACCGCGCCGCCGGGGAGCGCCGCGGTCGACACCGCGACGGCGGGTTCGCCTGGTTTCATGCCGGTCACGACGAGATAGACGCCGACGCCGGTGGCCAGTGCTCCGGCGATGAAGCCGACGGTACTCACCGCGGCGAGCGTGCGACCGGAGTCGGCCGCGTCGTGGCCGCGCTGGGAGCAAACCCGGAGCACGTCGCTGCATTCGTCGTCCGCGATGCTCTTTTTTTCGAGCGCCGCCACGCCGGCGCCGATCCCGACGCCGAGCCCGACCACGCCGACACCGCCGACGATGAAGCCCGCGAGGAGCCGGTCCCGTCGACTCGGCGAATGAGGCGGCTCCGGCGGCAATGGCGCGGCGATGGGCGGCGCCGCCGCGACACGGGTCGCGAGCGCGGGGGCGCTTTCTGCTCCCGGCGCGACTTCGATCGACGTCGTCGAGCCCTCCGTGAGCACGACGTCGATCGTCTTCGCGG
>DATBBD010000088.1:0-12582 GCA_036271175.1 Polyangiaceae bacterium
TGTCGTTGTAGATCACGTGGTCGGTCAGACTCTTCATCTCGTCCTCTCGTTCGAAGCCCGGGCTGGGGGCACCAGAGCCCACCACGCTTTTTGCTTCCGGGTACAGCGAATTCGTCCGGACAACCCGACCGACCCGCTCTCTTGGCTCTGTAGCTCGCCTCGTATACCCGCTCGGGGACGGCGCGCCGAAAAAAACATCGCCCTCGCGCGCGAAAGGTTCTTCGCACGTGAGGGTTCAATGAATGCGCGCGCTAACGAGTGAGCCCGCGTCGAACCGACTCCGCGGTCGTGCGCGCTATTCCGAGTTCGTGCGTCGATCGACGGCGCGGCAGTGCACCGCGTCGTCGACCGACTGAATCTCATTCAGTTTGTGGGGCAGGCCGGGAACGTCGTGACGCAGGCGCCGTTCACGCATCCGCCCTTCGCGCACGACGCGCCGCCATTCGGACACGCGCGGCAAATCTGCGGTACCGCGCAGCCGTGCGTGCATTCCGTGCTCGTCGTGCCGCCGGTCGACGTCGCGCCGCCTGCGCTCGCGCCGCCGGTTCCGGTCGAATCGCATGGCGGAATGTGGGTCGTGCACTTGCCGTCGACGCACGCGCCCGTCGCGCACGACGGGGTTCCGTTCGGGCACTGCGCGCAGATCGCGGGCACCGCGCAGTCGTTCGCGCTCGTGCACTCGGGAACGCTCGTGGTGCCGCCGGCTGAAGACGCGCCGCCGGCCGCCGTGGCTCCGCCCGCGGAGGGATTGCCACCCCCACCGCCGGTGCCGCCACAGTCAGCCCCGCTCGTCACGCATTTGCCTCCGACGCACGTGGCCGTCGCGCACGACGACTTCCCGTCGGGACACAGCTCGCAGAGCGTGGGGACTACACAGTCGGATGCCGACGTACACTCGCTCGAGCCGCCCGCGCCGCTACCGCCGGCGCCGGTAGACCCTCCCGCGCCGCTGCCGCCCGTGCCGTCGCAGGGTGGATAGGTGATCACGCACTGCCCGTTCGAGCAGTCCCCGCTCGCGCACGACGACGAACCGTTCGCGCACACGCGACAGAGCGCTGGGGCGGCACAATCGCCCGCGCTCTGACACGAGACACCGGTTCCGCCGCCACCGCCGCCCGAAGTCGAACCGCCCGAGGAGCTCGCGCCGCCCGTCGCTCCCGCATCGGCGAGGTCCGCGTGGCTCATCCCGAGCACCGAAGTGCCGCTGCAGGCCACGGAGCCCCATAAGATCGTTCCAAGGATCAAGTACTGACGCATGATTTGCTCTCCCTAAAAATGCCCACCGTCCGCGCGCTCTGCGCGATCAGATGGCTCATCCCCGGGACGTCGAACGTTGATCACGGAAACGATCGAATCGGGCATTTCACGGGCGACGGGCCGAGCGCCAGGGCCAAAGAATCGTTCCAGAATCAGGGAGACCCATCTAGGATGACTCTATGGCCACCGGTGGATCCCCCACCAACGCGCCACGCGGCCGGGACGGCTCGAAGGGAGCAGCCGGGCGCCACGCGTTCGTCGTCGAAGTGCTCCGAGGCTACTTGGGGACGCTCTGGCTCGGGCAGGACCCCGACGAAGACGCCGAGGATCGGACCGCGCTCGTCCGTCACGTAGCGCCGATCGCAGCCTCCGGAACGCGCATGGCGATGGTCGAAGCCGCGCGCTGGGGTCGAGGGGCTTCGGGGTGGAGCGACCTGCCGATTCTCGAGGTTATCGAAGGAAAAACGTCGATCGATCTCGTGATGCCCGCGGTCGAAGCCGAGCCGCTTCGGTCCCTGCTGCGAACGGTCGCGCTTCGTCATGTGCCGACGGATCCCGCGGTGCTCCTCGGCATCGGGAAGGCCGTCCTCGACGAGGTCGCCAAGCTGCACTCGCGGGCGCTCGCGGAGTCGTCGCCGCTCGGGTTCGGTGGGTTGCACCCGGACAGCGTGCTCATCGGGCTCGACGGACGCGTGCACGTTCTCGACGCGGGGATCGGCTCGGCCGCGGCGACGCGCGAACCGTGGCGCAGCGACCCGCAACGTCTCGGGTTTTCGGCGCCCGAACAACTCGAATCGCGCGGCGTCGCGGACGCCCGCACCGACATCTTCATCGTCGGGGTGATGCTCTGGGAGGCGTTCAGCGGGCGCCGCCTGTTTCCGGGCAATGACGCGAAGACCGTGCGCGAGCGCTTACTGAAGGGGCCGATCGCGCGACTCGACGCGACGCGACCCTCGGCGGCCGCGACGGTGGCCACTCCGATTGCCGATCTGGTCGAGCGCGCCCTCGAACGCGACCGCGACGCGCGCTTCGTGACCGCGGAGGGAATGTCCGCGGTGATCGGCGCGCTGCCGTGCGCCGACAGCGAGGCGATCGGCAAATGGGCGGCGGGCATCGCCGAGGCGACCGTCGGCAAGCGACGCCTTGCACTCGAACGCGCGTTTGGAAAAGGGCCGCCCATCTTGGACCGCGCGTCGCGAGCGCCGTTCGCGTCGATGCCTCCGGCGTCGAGTCCGCGGCCATCGATTGCGCCGGTGTCGAGCCCGCCGAGCGAACCGGTTCCATCGTCGGACGCGGCGCGCGAGACGCCCACGGTCGCCGAAGCAGCCGCGCCAGAGCCGGCTCACGTCACCTCGTCGCACACCGAAGCGGTCGTGGCCGCACCGGCCGAAGCGGCGCGCCCGGCCGATGCCGGGTTCACGGTGTCGAGAGACGCCCCCACGCTCGCGCCGCCGCCCGATTCCGAAGCGTCGAGCGGCGCTCCGTCGAGTGGTACGAGGCCTGCGACGCTTCCCGACGAACCGGTCGCGGGCGTCGAACGCGCCGGCGTGAGCGACGAAACGCCGGAAATTCCGGAGTCGTATTTGTTGCCGCCGGTGGCGGACGCCGACGGCGAGCGGCTGACCATGGAAATCGGTGCCGTCGGCGACGAAGCCGTGGAAGGCGACGCGCGTCGCGTTTCCGGCGAGCAAGAGTCGAGCCCCGACGCTGCCGAGCCGCCGGACGACGTCGACGAGGCCGCCGAAGAAGAAGCGGATGAAATCGAGGCCCTGCGTCAGCAGCCACCGCCGCCGTCGAAGCGACCACCGGCGTTGCCACCTCCGAGCAAGAGCCCGGAGCACGCGGCGGATCGAAACGAAGAGTCGGTGTTCGCCGGCATGGAACACGGAGCGCCCAGCGCGATTTCGATCGGGTCCGCGTCGGCACGGCTGACTCAGGCTCCGGCGCCGGATCGCGGGCGCTGGCTCCGCATTGCCGCCACGGTCGCCGCGCTCGCGTTCGGGATCGCGGTAGGGGGTTGGCTCGTGGCGCGCCGTGGAACGTCGCGGGAGGCGGCACCGACGGCAGCCAAGCCGGAGACGGCGCTCGCGGTGCCCAAGGTCGCACCGCCAGAACCTGCTCCTGTTCCCGAAGCAACGGCGAGCGCCGCTCCGAGCGACAGCGCAACGCCGCAAGTGACGATCACCTCGCAGGAACCGGCGCCGTCCGCGGAGCCCGCTGCCGCCGAATCTCACGCGGCGGCCGCAACGACGAAACCGGCGCCGGGCGAGACGCGCGCCACGATCGCCGAACCCCACGCCGCATCGGCCGAGACCGGTGCCGGCGCGAACGGCAAACATCGTCCGCCGCCCTCGCACAGCGTACCGAACGCGGGATACAAGCCGGGGGGCATCTAGTGAATCGCACCGGGCTGTCGTTCGTGGTCGCCGCCTTGTTCGTCGCCGCGCCGAGTTTCGCCGAGACCGGGCACTCGGTCGACGGCGCCAGCGCGGAAGATCAGAAGGACGCGCAGAAGCTCTACGCGGAGGGCATGGATCACTTCGATCATGACGACTACGACGCGGCACTGTCGGCGTTCCACGACTCGTACGAGCGCGTGAACAGTCCGAATTCGCACTTCATGGAAGCGCGGTCGCTCGCGCGGCTCGGGCGCAACATCGAAGCATACGCCGCGCTCGAGCAGGTGATCGCCGAAACGGAACCGCTCGGCAAGCGCTACGCCGACACCGCGCGCGCGGCGAAAGACAAGCTCGCAGAAGTGCGGCCGCGCATCGGGCTCTTGACGATCAAGACCGCGCGCGTCCCCAACGGAACGCACTATCTCGTCGGCGACGTCCCGATCTCGACGCTCGAAAAGCCGATCCCGGTGCTGCCCGGCGAGACCACGGTCGTCGCGGTGACGCCGGACGCCGTTCGTCATACTCAGACGGTGAACGTGCAGGCCGGCGCCGATGTGACCACGACGGTGGACATCGTCCCGGAGGCGCCGAAACCGAAGGACACCATCGAAGAAGACACCGCGCACATTCAGTATCACCTCGAGCTCGAGGGCCACATCGCCGGAGAGACGTTGAGCACCGGACGCGACGCGACGCGCGGCGCCGGACCCGGCGTTCGAGCCTCGGTCGTGATCTTGCCGAGGGGCATCATCAACGGGTTGAACGACAGCCTGGCGATTTCGAGCGGTTTCGATTGGCTCGGGACGAGTGACTTTCCACACACCACGGTGCCTATCCTCGCGCAGTGGAACATCTGGCTCGCGAAAGACCTGAGCTTGATCGCCGAACCCGGAGTCGAGCTCACGTTCGGCGTCGGAACGCACATCGCGCCGTCGGTCTACGCCGGCCTCCGCTATCGCGTCTTTCGCTCCGTCCACATCACGGCTCGAGTCGGTGTTCCGAATGCGACGCTCGGCGCGTCCGTCGTCTTCTGAAACTCCGGCGGCCGCGCTCTTCGCGATGGGACTCCTCGCGCTCGGCGTGGGAGCGTCGGTGTTCTTGGTTCGCTCCGGAGGCAAAGGGCACGGCTTCGAACGGTATTCGGGCACGACCGTCGAGGGCGCGACGTTCCCGAAGCGGCTTCGGAACGGCGACGACGTCACGACGCTCGCCCGCCCTCCGACGCGTCTCGCGTCGCTCATCGTCCCTGCCGACGAGCTCTTGACGGAGCTCGTCCCGCCCGCGCGCCTCATCGCCGTGAGCCGCTTCGCCGACGACGCGAACGTCGCGATGTCGGCGGGGCGCGTTCCGCCGGGCGTCGCGCGCATTCGCGGGGCCGACCCCGAGCGCATTCTCGAACTGTCGCCGGAGCTCGTGTTCGTGACTCGCTTCAATTTGGATTCCGGCATGCGGATCCTGTCGGGCGCGGGCGTCTCCGTGGTCCGGCTCGCCGACGCAACGTCGTACGACGACGTCGCGGCCAACGTGCGCCTGGTGGCCGACGTGGTCGGCGAATCGAGTCGCGGCGAGGCGCTGCTCCGGACCATGAAGTCCCGCCTCGACGCCGTCCGTGCGAAGGTCGCCGGGTTGGCGGCGCCGCGCGTTCTCTATTATTCCGCCGTCGACTACACGGCGGGCAAGGACACGCTCATCGACGAAAAAATCCGGCGCGCGGGAGGCGTCAACGTCGCCGCCGAGCTCGGCCTCGTCGGCTTTCACGACGTCGCGCTCGACGTCTTGATCGGCCTGAATCCGGACATCATCGTCGTGCCGGCGTGGTCGGGCGATCACGACGCGCCGGTGCGTGAGCTCCTGAACGACGCGACGTGGCGCGGCGTTGCCGCGGTCGAACGGCATCGCGTCTTCGCCGTACGCGCCGCGGCACTGACATCGGAAACGCCCGACGGCGTGCTCGGCGTGGAAGAGCTCGCGCGGCTCTTTCACCCAGAGGCGTTCGCGGCGTGAAGCGGCTTTCTCGAGGCGTCGTCCTCGCCGCGGGAACGGCAGCGCTCGGCCTCGCGATGTTCGCCGCGATCGCCTTCGGCGCCGTGCACATCGGCGGTTCGACCGTGCTGTCGATCGTCGGCTCCGCGCTCGGGTTGCATTTCGGCCCTGCATTTCCGGCGTGGGAGGCGACCGTCGTGCTCGACGTGCGCCTCCCACGCGTCGTCACCGGCGCGTTCGTCGGCGCGGGGCTCGCGATCTCGGGCGCGGCGCTGCAGGCGCTGTTCAGAAACCCACTCGCCGACCCGGGCGTGATCGGGGTCGCGTCCGGAGCATCGCTCGGCGCCGTGTTCGCGATCCAGATCGGCGGCGCGGCGCTCGGTTTCGTCCTCCCTGCGTTCGCGATCGGCGGCGCGACGGGGGCGACGCTCCTCGTTTACGCGATCGCGTCGCAGCGCGGCCGGCTTCCCGTCGGCACGTTGCTCCTTGCCGGCATCGCCGTCGGCAGTCTCGCCAACGCACTCACGACGTTGCTCTTGTCGCTGTCGCTCGAAGAGTACGAGCAAGGACGTCAGACCTTTCGATGGCTCATGGGCGGTCTCGACGCGCGGACGTGGGCCGACGTCGCGCTCGTCGCTCCGACGACCTTGCTCGGCGCCGCGTCCATCGTCTTTTCCACCCGCGAGCTCGACGCGCTCTTGCTCGGCGAGACCGAAGCCGTGGCGCTCGGCGTGGACGTGCCGCGGGTGCGACGCCGCCTCATCTTCGCGACCTCGGTCGTCATCGGCGGCGCGGTCGCGGTGTCGGGCCTCATCGCGTTCGTCGGTCTGGTGATCCCTCATGTCGTGCGGCTCCTGGTCGGGCCGGCGCACGCGGTGCTGCTCCCGGCGTGCTTCGTCGTCGGCGCCGTTTTCGTCGTGGCCACGGACCTTTTGTGCCGCACCGTCGCCGCGCCCGAAGAGATCCGGCTCGGCGTCATGACCGCGGCGATCGGCGCGCCGTTCTTTCTGTTCCTGCTCCTGTCGCGGCGGCGCGAGGTCTCGATCGAATGACGCGCGTGCTCGAAGCGCGAAACCTCCGCTTCGCGTACGACGGTCCGGCGGTGCTCACCGACGTCGATTTCACGCTCGACGTGGGCGAGCTCGTCGCGATCGTCGGACCGAACGGCGCCGGCAAGAGCACGCTCCTCCACGTGCTCCTCGGGATTTTGCCGGGTGCCGAGGGAACCGTGACCGTCGAAGGGCAGGCGCTCGCCGATCTCTCGCGCAAGGCCATCGCACGGTCGATGGCGTTCGTGCCGCAGTCGGCGCGCTCCGACTTCGCGTTCACCGTGCGCGAACTGGTCGCGATGGGGCGAACGCCGCACCTCGGACGGTTTCGTCCGCCGGGCGCGGAAGACGTCCTCGCCGTCGATCGCGCCCTCGCCTTGACCGAGACGGAATCTCTCGTCGATCGCTACGTGTCCGACCTTTCGGGCGGAGAGCGGCAACGCGTCCACGTTGCCCGCGCCATCGCACAATCGACGCCGGTGCTCTTGCTCGACGAACCGACGTCGAACCTCGACGTGCAGCACCAGCTCCAGCTTCTCGAACTGGTGCGACGCCTCGTTTCCGGCGGAAAAGGTGCGGCCATCGCGATCCACGACCTCTCTCTGGCCGCGCGCTACGCCGACCGCGTCGTCATCCTCGCGGAGGGGCGGGTCGCGCTCTCCGGCAAGCCCGAAGACGTATTCACCGAAGAGACCTTGCGCCGGTATTTTCGCATCGTCGCCCGCGTCGAACGGGATCCGGTGAGCGGACGGGTCGTGGTCTTACCGCGCGAACCGCTTCCTTGAACGAGCCGTTTCCGGGCACAAAGCCACTCGAGCGGTCATGATCCTCGAAGTACGGCGCAGTGAGCGGTACGATGCGAGATCGGTGAGGCAGAGATGAGCGGCGAGCAAGATCAGCGCGAACATCTGCGGATCGAAGCGTCGTTTCGCGTCCGGTCCACCGCGCTCGACCCCGAAGGAGCCGCGGGAGACAACGTCTCGAATGGCGGCATCTTCATCAAATCGACCCGATTTTTGCCGCTGAACGCGGTCATCGCGCTGTCCATCGAGGTGCCGGAAAAGGGCATCGCGATCCCCGCCGTTTGCCGGGTGGCGTTCATTCGAGATGCAAAACAAGCCGCCGCGAGCGGCAAGCCCGCCGGAATGGGCTTCGAGCTGCTCGACATCGCCGACGACAAGCGCCCGCTGCTCGAAGGATTGCTGCGGGAGCGCCGCGCGGCGGTGCCGGCTCCGGTCGCAGCTCCGGCGGCCACGCCGCCTCGAAGCGACCCCTCGAACGCGCAGAGCGACGCGCTTCGCGTCATCGTGGTGGACGACGACGCCGGTTTTCGCGAGCGCGCTGCGGCTCCGTTCAGGAAACGCGGCGACTCGGTACACACGACGGCCGACGGACTCGAAGCGCTGTCGCTGTGCTTGAAGGAACCCCCCGACGTCATTTTGAGCGACGTGCAAATGCCGCGAATGGACGGCTGGCAGCTGCTCCGCCTCGTTCGCGCGCGCCCGACTTTGTCCTCGGTGCCGGTCATTTTCCTCACGTCGCTCAGCGGCGAAGCCGAGCGCCTGCTCGGCTACCGGCTCGGCATCGACGCCTACATTCCGAAGCCGTACGACCCCGACGAGCTCCTCGTCCGCGTGCACCAGATCGTGCGCCGAGCGCAGAACGCGCGCCGCTCGCCGTCGGTACGTTCGACGCTCCGCGGCGAGATCGAGCATGTCGGGTTGCCGGCGCTCTTGTCGTTCATCGAGATGGAACGAAAAACGGGCACGCTGCTCATCGTCGGTGACGACATCGCGCGTCTTTTCTTCTCGAACGGCAGCTTGTTCTCCGCGGTCATCGAGGGCGATAAATCGAGCCTTTCCGCGAAGGCTGCGGTCCTGCTCGCGCTCGACTATCAGACGGGACAATTCGAGTTCGCGTCGAGCGACGTCGTGCGTCAAGACGAGCTCCGCACGACCGTGACGTCGCTCTTGCTCGAACACGCGCGCCTCGCCGACGAGAAGAAACGCACCTGAACGAAGGCGCGCGGATGCATCGATTCGCCCCGGCGAGAAATCGAGGCTTATCTCGAGCACGAACAGCGCCGTATCCGGGGGGGATCGCGCGGATCCCGTCTTCGTCCGCCTTTTGACACAACAGGCTCGACGTGACGCGTGGAGCTTCGCAACCGGGGGCGACGATGCTGCGCTACGTGAGCTCGACGTCCACCCAGAGCACCGCGAGCTCGACCGCGTCGATCGCGTCGATCGGCTAGCGCGGCGACCGCGGAGCCGCGACCCCTCTTCGCCCCCTCGAGCCTGCCGCGTGTCGAAGTGACGCACAGGACTGGTGCACGCGCGCTACCGCGAGGCAGCTCTCTCATGCTCTTTCGTTGGCTTCGAGCCAGGTTGTTGGTGCGAATTTGCGGGCGGCGTTCTCGAGACCGCGGCGCCCGCGCGAACGAGGACTAAAACGCGATGTCGGCAGACGCCAGAAAAGTGCGGCCGTTCTGCACGATCGTCGTCTGGGTGAACTCGCTGCTCACCGGAAGCGAGTAGTGCCAGTCGGTGACGTTGTACGCGCCGATCGAATAGCGGATGCGACGGCGTTCGTCGTAACCCGAGAGCACGAGGTCCCAGATCACGAACGCGCCGGTGTGCGTCTGCGGCGGATCGGACACGGACTCGTTGCGATCGTAGACCGGGCCTTCGAACGTGAGGCGCGTCGCCGCGGTCACCCCCTTCACGATGAGCGGCGCTGCGGCCTTGAACGACGCGAGGTGCTCGGGCGAGTTCTCGACGTGGCGCATCGTCGGCGATTTCTTGAGCCCCAAGAGATCCGACGCGCTCGTTCCGGCGAGGTAAATCGAGTGCTGGAACGCGTAGCTCGCGGCGAGCATCCAGCCTTGCCGCCACTCGCGCCGGATGCCGATCTCGGTGCCGACGGTCGAGAGCGGGAGCCCGGAGTTCGAGTAGTGAATCGGCGACGTCGGATCACCGTCGCCGAGCGGAACGATGAGATCGTTCACGTAGTTCATGTAAACGGACGCCGTACCGGTCAACGTCGACGTGAAGCGGTGCGAATGCTCGACCTCGAACGAGTAGATCGACTCGGGGTGAAGATGCGGGCTCTGCACCTGGGTGAGGCCGCCGTCGTTGTAATAAAGCTCGTAGACCGACGGCGCGCGGAAGGCCTTGCCGACGAGGAACTTCGTCCGGCCTTTTTCGTACGGCGTGACGATGACCGAGGCGCGCGGGTTGAGCGACGTCCCGAACGTCGAGTACGCGTCGAGTCGAAGGCCGGCTTCGACGCGCACGCGCCGTCCGAGCGACGCGTCGGCGAGCCCATACAGCGCGCCGACCCGATAGCCGTCGTTGGTGCCGCTCGGATTCAAGAAGTAGCCGTCGTCGTTCCGCGCTTGCTCTTTGACGCGGTAGTGCACCTGGCCTTCACCGCCGAGCGTCAGCCGCAGGTTCGTCGTCGGCGTGTACAAGACGCGTTGTTCCGCGCCGACCCACTGCCCGTCGAAGGTGTCGACTTCGACGCCGCCGTCCGCGCCGGCGTTGCGCGCGTAGTCGCCGCGAAACCGGTACAGGTTCCAGTAGAGCCGCGAAAACAGCTGCACCGTTTTCGACAGTGTCGGCTCGGCGCGCGCCTCGACGAACCCGCGCGTGTCGACTTGCTGACTCCGCGGGTCGCCGAGGAGCGTGTCGAATTCGCCCGTCGGTAAGTGCTTGTCTTGCGAGTGCAGAAACCACTGAGTCGTGAACCACTTCCACCACACGCGGCCTTGCAAAGTGCCGGTGACGAACCCGTCGGAGTTCCGCGAGTTGCCCGAATCCGGCGCCGAGCTCGCCAGCTCCGGGAAGTAGAAATTGCGCCCGGAGCCGTCCGCGCCCGAAACGCTGGTCCAGATCCCCGCGTCGCGCCCGAGGCTCGCCTGCGCCCGGAGCCGCGCGCGACCGACGCCGTAGTCGAGCGCCGAGAGCCCGACCTCGGCGCCCGGTTTCTCGTCCTTGTAGCGACTGACGACGTTGATCACGCCGGAAAACGCGTTCGTTCCGTAGAGCACCGAGCCCGGACCGCGCAGCACCTCGATGCGATCGACGTCGCCGAGATCCGTGCGCGCGTCGAAACCGGTGTACGCCGAGCCGATCCAATCGTCGTTGGTCGGGTGGCCATCGGCGAGCACGAGCTCGCGATTGGTGTAGCTCCCGAGCCGGCCGAGTCCGCGCGCGCCGACCGAGGCGTACGCGCGGTCGTTCCAGACGTACATGCCGGGCACGCCGCGGACGGCTTCGGCGATGGTCGGATAGCCGAACGCGAGGATCTCCTGACGCGAAATGATGGTCACCGAGCTCGGCGCATCGTCGACGGACTCGGCGATGCGCGACGCGGCCGTCACTTCCTCTTCGTGAGTCAGATCGTCGTCGAGGTGCACGGGCTTTCCCTCGACCACGTCCACGAGGTGCTCGATGCTGTGAAAGCCGCGATGAGAAATCCGGAGCGTGTGCGGCCCGACCGGCAAGCCCAGGATCACCGGCGTAAACCCGTTCGAATGGCCGTCGACTTCGACGAGCGCCCCGGGTTCGTCGGTGGTCACCACGACGTTGCCGGTGATCACGTCGAGCCGTGGACGCACGACGATCTCGGCCGAGCGCACGACTTCGACCGTGACGTCTGCGTCGCGATGGCCGTCCTCTGCGACGTGAACGACGTGCGGACCGGGGGCCAATTCGATCCGGCACGGGACGACGCAGCGAGGAACGCCGGTATCGTCGTCGATGCGAACCCGGGCGCCGGTGGCGTCGCCTTCGACGCGGAGCGTGCCGAGGATCGGTTTCAGCGTCAGCGACACCGCGACCGTCTGACCGAGCTCGGCGTGCTCGACGCTGGTCTGCGCCGGGTAGTACCCGGGCAGCTCGGCGATGACGATGTACTTGCCCGCGGGAAGACCGAGCGAGCGAGGGCTTTCCCCGCGGGGTCCGAGGTCCTCGCGATCGACGTACAACGTCGCGCCGGGCGGCTCCGTCTTCACGTCTAGCACCGCGACGTGCGGCCGGATCCGATCGAGCTCCTGAACGATGCGCGCGCGCGTATCCGGATCCGGCTCGGTAGCCAGCGCTCCGTCGAAGTACCGGAACGCTTGCGGAAACTGACCGCTTTTCTCGTAGCTCCGCGCGATGTTGTAAATCACGTTCCGATTCGGAACGAGCCGGTTCGAGACGAGAAAATGCTCGAGCGCGACCTCGTACGCACCCTTTTGATAGGCGTCGGCGCCGAGGCGAAACTCGAGATCGGCTTCGTCGGCGAGATCGTCGGCGCGCGCGCTCCCGGCGTGAAAGAGAACGCCGCTCAACGACCACGCGAACGCGAGACAAAGGGCTCGGAATCGCATGAAAACAACGTCGGATCAGCGCTCGAGTCGAATGTCGGGAGACGCCGGGACCGTCGCCGCATGCGCGGGTTTTCGCGAGGAGGTCGGCCTCGCCGGCGCGGGCTTGCTCGACGGGGCGACCGGAAGCGTGCTCAATGGAATCGACGAGGGCGCAAGTGCCGGCGCGACCGGCGGCGCGGGCGTCAACGTCGCGCGAAATCGCACGGCCGTATCCGACGGCCCCTGCACGATGGTGTAAGTCTCGAAGCCGTCGGCGCGAAGGACGAAGCGGCGCGGCGCGGCGACGACCGCGGTGTTGTCGACGGTGAATGAAAGCGGTGTACGACCGAGGAGCGCGTCGCCCTCGAAGACGCTCGCGCCGCTCGGCGTCGATTCGATGGCGAACGTGAACCCCGCGACCGTCGTTGCCGTTGGAGCCGCGGGCGACGCCACGCGAATGGACGTCGTGTAGCGGGCGACCGCGACCCCGACGATGACGAGCGCGCCGAGGCCACCTGCGACGAAGAGTGCGCCGCGG